>NZ_DEPM01000125.1:0-13260 GCF_002358775.1 Martelella sp. UBA3392 | reverse complement strand
GGCTTTCAAAAGCGCCCGGCCCTTTCAGGGTGCGGCTGGAATGGCCCCCGAGAGCGTCAAAATCCTCGCGCGATGCTCAGGCATCGCTCTGCGGTATTTTCCTACTCGGATGGCCATTCCAGCGCGCATCATATGGGTCCTAATCATCGGTCCTTGGTATAATGGTTAGCAAGCGCCCCGCTTGACTTGCAATCGCGACGGGGCGCATTACCTTGCCGGAACGAAAACGCGATGATCGGAGAGGCCAGACCATGACGGAAGCAACGAAACCGACCGATGTGACCGGCCTCAGCTTCGAGCGTGCGGTCGAGGAACTCGAATCGATCGTCGCGCGGCTGGAGCGCGGCGACGTCGCGCTGGAAGAATCCATCAAGATCTATGAACGCGGCGAGGCCCTGAAGAAGCATTGCGAAAAGCTGCTGAGCGCGGCCGAGGCCCGGGTCGAGAAGATCCGCCTTGACCGCGATGGCAAGCCGGCGGGAACGGAACCGCTGGACCCACAATAGAAATCGGCGCACACCGGCGCCCGGAGTATCGGACATGTCGTTTTTTCCCGGCAAGGACCCCGAATTCGGCGATGCCGAAAGCTGCAATGACGTTGCCCAGCTGATCATCCCGCGCACCAGCGATATCGGCGGCTTCGAGGTGCGCCGGGCGCTGCCGACAATCAAGCGCCGGCTCGTCGGCCCGTTCATCTTTTTCGACCGCATGGGCCCGGCCCGTTTCGGCGGTCATGGCGAGGCGCTCGACGTCAAGCCGCACCCCCATATCGGGCTTTCGACCGTCACCTATCTGACCTCCGGCGAGATCGGCCATCGTGACACGCTTGGCAACCACACCGTCATTCGTCCCGGCGACGTCAACCTGATGACGGCGGGGCGCGGCATCGTCCACTCCGAGCGCACGCCCGACGACCTGCGCCTGCGTCCGCATGCGCTGTCCGGCGTCCAGACCTGGCTCGCCCTTCCGGAACGCGACGAGGAGATTGATCCGAGCTTCGGCCACACCGAGAAGAACGCGCTTCCGACCATTTCGGAGACCGGCGTCAGCGGACGCCTCGTGCTCGGCCATTTCTGCGGGATGAAGGCCGATGTGAAGACCCACACCGATACGCTGCTCGCCGATATCGCACTGCGCCCCGGCGCCCGGCTCTCGTTTCCGGCAGAGCATGAGGAACGCGCGATCTATATCCTTGAAGGCCAGTTGGGCGTTGCCGGCGACGTGTTTGATGCCGAGCAATTGCTGGTGCTTGCCCCCAATGACCCGATCACAATCGAGGGAGCGGGGGAACACGGATGCCGCCTCATGCTTTTTGGCGGAGAGGCGTTGGAAAAGCCGCGCCATATCTGGTGGAATTTCGTGTCCTCCTCGAAGGAACGGATAGAACAGGCAAAGGAAGACTGGCGGCAGGGCCGGTTCGGACTGGTGCCGGGAGACGAGAAGGAATTTGTTCCTTTGCCCGAACGCTGAAATTCGCTAGAAACGATTTAGGACGCGCTCAGGCGATTGCCGGTTTTCCGGTCCCTGGCGCGCGAAAACAAGGAAATGCAGCATTTCCGGCTTGTGCCGCAAATGCTTAAGGCAGGAACAACGTCTTTCAGGACGTATGAGGCTCCACAGTGACGCTACCGTCAAAAACCTCCATTCTCGACCGGATCAGGCTGCCCGAGGACCTTCGCGAGATCCACGACCGCGACCTCCCGCAGCTTGCCGAGGAAGTCCGCGCTGAGATGATTTCATCCGTCTCGCGCACCGGCGGGCATCTTGGCGCGGGCCTCGGCGTGGTCGAGCTGACGATCGCGATCCACAAGGTGTTCAACACGCCCGATGACCGGCTGATCTTTGATGTCGGCCACCAGTGCTATCCCCACAAGATCCTGACCGGACGACGCGAGCGGATGGGGACGCTGCGCCAGGAAAACGGCATTTCCGGCTTCACCCGCCGCGCAGAAAGCGAATACGACCCCTTCGGCGCCGGCCACTCCTCCACCTCGATTTCCGCCGGTCTCGGCATGGCGGTCGCCTCCAAGCTGCAGGATCATCCCCGCAACGTGATCTCCGTCATCGGCGACGGCGCGATGTCGGCCGGCATGGCCTATGAGGCGCTCAACAATGCCGGTGCGCTCGGCGCGCGTCAGATCGTGATCCTGAACGACAACGACATGTCGATTGCGCGGCCGACCGGGGCGATGAGCGCCTATCTGGCGCGGCTTGCCTCCGGCAAGACCTATCTCGAGGTCCGCGATTTCGGCAAGCGGCTGACCTCCTATCTCGGCAAGTCGATCGAAAGCGCGATCTCGCGCGCCGTCGGCCATGCCCGCGGCTATGTCACCGGCGGCACCATGTTCGAGGAGCTCGGCTTCTACCATATCGGCCCGATCGACGGCCATTCCTTCGACCATCTCCTGCCGGTGCTGCGCAATGCCCGCGACAATGCCCGTGGGCCGGTGCTGATCCATGTCGTGACCCAGAAGGGCAAGGGCTATGCGCCGGCCGAAGCCGCCGCCGACAAGTGCCATGCCGTGAGCCGGTTCGATGTCGTCACCGGCCATCAGGCGAAAGCCAAGCCGAATGCCCCGAGCTACACCTCCGTCTTCGCCAAGGCGCTGATCGAGGAAGCCCGTAACGACAAGGATGTGGTGGCGATCACCGCCGCCATGCCCTCCGGCACCGGCCTCGACAAATTCGAGGAAATCTATCCGAGCCGGATTTTCGATGTCGGCATTGCCGAGCAGCACGCGGTGACCTTTGCGGCAGGGCTTGCAAGCGAAGGCATCAAGCCGTTCTGCGCGCTCTATTCGACCTTCCTGCAGCGCGGCTACGACCAGGTGGTCCACGATGTCGCGATCCAGGGCCTGCCGGTGCGCTTCCCGATCGACCGCGCCGGTTTCGTCGGCGCCGACGGACCGACCCATGCCGGCTCGTTCGACACCACCTATCTCGCCACCCTGCCCGGCTTCGTGGTGATGGCTGCCGGCGACGAGGCCGAGCTGATGCATATGGTGCGCACCGCCGCCGCCTATGACGAGGGTCCGATCTCGTTCCGCTACCCGCGCGGCGAAGGCACCGGCGTGGTCCTGCCGGAGCGCGGCGAGATTCTCGAAATCGGCAAGGGCCGGATCATATCCGAGGGCTCGAAGGTGGCGCTCTTGTCCTTCGGCACCAGGCTCGGGGAATGTCGCGAGGCGGCGACGGTTCTGAACGCCGCAGGCCTTTCGACCACGGTCGCCGACGCCCGTTTCGCCAAGCCGCTCGACCACGACCTGATCCGCCAGCTTGCCGCCCATCACGAAGTGCTGGTGACGATCGAGGAAGGGGCCGTCGGCGGTTTCGGGGCCCATGTGGTCCAGTTCCTTGCCAATGAAGGCCTGCTCGATCATGGCCTGCGCGTTCGCCAGATGGTGCTGCCGGATATCTGGATGGAACAGGCCAAGCCCGAGGACATGTATGCCAAGGCCGGCCTTGATCGCGACGGCATCGTGGAAACCGTGTTCCGCGCGCTCGGCCGCCACGGCGTTTCGACCGGCACGGTCGGCTGAGCGCATCGTGCTTTCCGAAAATCGGTTACGATTTTCAGAAAGCACGATGCGTCGTTTCAAGAGATTATCTTGCGCCGGTCGCCAAAAGCGTCCATGGAGCGGCCATGACCACTCCCGCTGCCCCGATGCGCCTCGACCAGTTGCTGGTCGCGCTCAACCGTTTCGAGACCCGTTCGCGGGCCCGCGACGCGATCGCGCGCGGCGTGGTGTCGGTCAACGGCAAAACGGTAACAAAGCCCGGCGCAACGGTAAGCCCGGATGCCGTGATCGCGATTGACGACCCGGCCGAACATTATGTCTCCCGCGCCGCGCTGAAGCTTTCGGCGGCGCTCGATCATTTCGCATTGTCGCCGGAAGGCGCGCTTGCGCTCGATATCGGCGCTTCGACCGGCGGGTTCACGCAGGTTCTGCTGGAGCGCGGCGCGCGTCATGTCACCGCCATCGATGTCGGCCACGGCCAGATGGCAAGCCGGATCGCCGACGATCCGCGCGTCACCAATATCGAGGGTTTGAACGCCCGCAACCTCAGCCGCGCGGATATCGCAGGCAGGCCGGTGGACTGGATCGTCTCCGATGTCTCCTTCATCTCGCTGAGGCTCGCTCTGCCGCCCGCGCTTGAACTTGCCGAGCTCGGCGCGACCTGCATATTGCTGGTGAAGCCGCAATTCGAGGCGGGCAAGGGCAATATCGGCAAGAAGGGCCTGCTGAAGGACCCGGCGCTTGGCCCCGTTATCGCCGCCCGGCTTGAGCAATGGCTCACCGAAGAGATGGGCTGGCAAAGCCTCGGCATCGCCCCTTCCCCGATCGAGGGCGGCGACGGCAATCGCGAATTTCTGCTCGCCGGGCGCAAACCCGGCATAAAAGAGGAATAAAATCCCATGGCGGCCGAAACCGTGACCATTGAAAAGCTGGGCGCGAAGGGCGATGGCGTAGCACAAACGCCCGCGGGCCCGGTCTTCGTGCCGTTCGTCCTGCCCGGAGAGCGCATCACGATTGCCCGGCAGAAATCCTCAGGCGCGATGCTCGCGCTTCTGGAGCCTGCGGCCGAGCGCGTCGAGCCCGCCTGTCGGCATTTCGGGCCGGACGGCAAGAACGGCACCTGCGGGGGATGTTCGCTCCAGCATCTCTCTCCCGAACACTACCACGCCTTCAAGCGCCAGGTGGTGATTGACGCGCTTTCCGCCCATGGCTTCGACTGTCCCGTCGAGCCGCTGGTTACCGCGGCCCCCGGCCAGCGCCGCCGCGCGACGTTTTCGGCGCGCAAGACCGAGGCCGGAATCGTGCTCGGCTTTTCGAGCCCGGAAAGCCATCACATCGTCGAGATCGAGGAATGTCCGGTGCTGTCGCCGGCGTTGTTTTCGCGGCTGCCGGCCCTGCGCCTTCTGGCCGGCATTCTGGCAAGCGAAAGCGACCCGTTCCGGATCGCCGTCCTGGAAACCGAGACCGGCCTCGACATCAGTTTCTCGGGCCTCAAGCCGCCATCGGAAAAGCGACGGCAGGCGGCAACCCGCGCGGTGATGGCGTTAAAGGGCATCGCCCGCCTGACCTATGAGGACGAGATTATCGTCGAACCGGTCCGCCCTGCCCTCAATATCGCCGGAACCACGGTCAACCCGCAGCCCTCCGGTTTCGCCCAGGCGACGCGAGAGGCCGAGGAGGTGATGGCGGGGCTGGTGGCAACGCATCTGAAAAGCGCCAAACATGTCGCCGATCTCTTCAGCGGATTCGGCACATTTGCCTTGAGGCTGGCCGCGAGATCGAAGGTTCACGCCGTCGAGTTCGACGCGAAGGCGCTCACCGCGCTCGATATCGCGGTGCGCAACCGCCAGGGGCTGAAGACGGTGACGAGCGAACGGCGCGACCTCTTCCGTCGCCCTTTGCTTGCACGCGAACTGGCGGGCTTCGACGGCGCGGTGTTCGACCCGCCGCGCGCCGGCGCGGGCGAACAGGCCGAGGAACTGGCCCGCTCGAAAGTCTCGAAGATCGCCGCAGTTTCATGCAACCCCGCCACCCTTGCCCGGGATCTCCGGTTTCTCGTGGATGGCGGCTACCGGATCGAGCGGGTCATTCCGATCGACCAGTTCCTCTGGTCCCATCATGTGGAAGCGATCGCGCTTCTCAGCCGGGCAAAATAAAACCCCGGCGGAAACCGCCGGGGTTCGAAATCACGCCATCACCCGCACTCAGTAGTAGGGCGACAGGCACTGCTGGCGCGGCCCGTTATAGGGCTGGAAGGTGTTATCGTAAGTGCGGTAGGAACGATAACGGTTCTCGCACCAGGCATAATGCTTGGGGTTCAGCCCGTTGGTCTGCTGCGGACGGTTGTTGTTTCCCGCCGCGATCGCGCCGCCGATGATCAACGCGCCGGCGCCAAGGACCGCGAGCGGAACCCAGGCATTGTCGTTATTGTCCCAGCGGTAGTCCGGACCCGGGCGCGGCGGGCGGTAGCCCGGCGGATAGCGGTCGTAGCGGTTGCCGTTATAGTAGCCGCCCCTGCCATTATAGGCCTGATGGCGACGATCATAGCCGGGTCGGCGATCATAGCCATGACGGCGATCCCAATTGCGGTCGCCCCGGTTACCGTTCCAGTTCCGACCATCGACGCGTTCGATTCGTGCATCCGCGCCGGCCGGATTTACGGAAATCGGCATGGACTGAGCAGGGATGGCGCTTGTCGCCACGACAATCGAGGCGAGCGCTGCGGCCACCAATTTCTTTGCCCGATCTAACATCTGCATCTCCCGTTCTTTCTTTAAAGCCGAAGCCCGGATTGGCCTCGTACGCTATGTGACGACCATAAATCCTGTCACCTGAACTCAGGATTAACGGCTTGTTTAGGTTTCTCTAAACGCGCGAAATATGCAGGAGGTTCAAAAAAATGCGCCGGCAGGCCTCGTGTCAGACCGTGGGCACCGTGCCGCCATCCACGACGTATTCGACGCCTGTGACCGCCGAGGCTGCCGGAGAGGCGAGAAAACCGATAACGTCGGCGACCTCCTCGGGTTTGGCCGGACGGCCGAGCGGAATGCCGCCCAGCGCGTTCATGATGATCGCCTTCGCGCCCTCGTAGTCCGTGCCGGAACTTTCGGCGATGCGTTCGGCGAGCGCCACCGAGGCCTCGGTCTCGATCCAGCCCGGTGATACCCGGACGACCCGGACACCCTTGGGCGCCAATTCCTTCGACAGGCTCTTGCTGTAGGTCGAAAGCGCGGCCTTGGCGCTGGCATAGGCCGTGGTCGATTCCGGCAGCGGCAGTTGTCGCTGGATCGAGGTGACGTGCACGATGACGCCGCCCTGGCTGAGTTGCGAGGCAAGCTGCCGGTCGAGCCGCACCGCGGGCATCAGGTTCAGGTCGATTTCGCTTCTCCAGATGTCGTCGGTCAGCGCGGCGAAACCGCCGCCCGGCGCCGACGAACCGCCGGCGACATGCACGATGATATCGAGGCCGCCGAGAAGGCGTATGGTCTCGGCGGCCACCCTCGCACAGCCCTCGGCAGTGGCGATATCGGCCGCGATAAACGCGACGCCTTCCGGCTCGTCCTCCGGCTTCGACCGGGCCGTCGTCACCACATCAGCGCCGCGCGCGGCCAGATGAGCGACCACCGCCGCGCCAAGGCCGCGCGTTCCGCCGGTGACGAGCGCGCGCTTTCCCTCGAAAACGCCCATCAGCTGATCTCCAGCGTATGGATGAGGTCATTCCTGAGGGTAAAGGCATAGTCCAGATCGACCGGGCTGCCCGGGAAATTGCCTTCGACATGGGCGGTGACGATGAGCTTGCCGTCTTCGCTTCTGGCGGCAATCGGCGTGCTGGTGTATTGATATTCCGTCGCGGTCTTCGCCCGCCATGCGCCGATCGCGGCCCGTCCCGTATGGGTCTTGCCCTCGTCACGCACAGTGGCATCTTCCGTGAAGCAGTGGGCGACCGTATCGGTATCGCCGGGATCGGTAGCCAGATAGGTGGCAATCGCCTTGGGTAAATCGCGCATGATGGTCTCCTTGGTTTCGTTGCGGACCGGCAAAATGTGGGCTAATCTGAAAAAATGACAAGTACGGACGAAAAAGTGGGGTACGAACCTATAAGTAAGTATACGAGCCAGACCGCCGCCGAAGGCGTGGAGACGGCGCTGCGCTTTCTGGAGGGACGATGGAAACTGGTGATCCTGTTCCACCTGTTCGGCGGCAGGGTGATGCGGTTTTCGGAGCTGGAACGGGCGATCCCGGACATCTCGCAGAAAATGCTGATCCAGCAGCTTCGCGCGCTGGAGAATGATGGCATCGTGCGCCGGGTCGTTTACCCGGAGGTGCCGCCCAAGGTGGAATATCGCCTCACCGACTGGGGACAGGCGCTCTGTCCGGCGCTCGACGCGCTTCTGACGTGGGCGGAGCAGAAACCCGAGACGCTGGCTGAATAGGACAAGCGGCGTCAGCACAAAAAAAGCGGGCCCGCATTTCGGTCAAATGCGGGCCCGCTCTATTGTCATCACTGGCAAAATGCTCAGAGTTCGTTCTGGCTCGTCACGATGCGCGAGACCAGGCCGTATTCGATCGCTTCCTCTGCCGAAAGCCAGTAATCGCGGTCGATATCCTTGGCGATCTTTTCCTCGGACTGGCCGGTGGCCTTCGAGAAGATCTTGATCAGCCGCTCGTTCATCTTGATGATCTCACGAGCCTGGATTTCGATATCGGAGGCCGGGCCGCGGGTGCCGCCGGAGGGCTGGTGCAGCAAAAAGCGGGTGTTCGGCAGGCAGATGCGATCTTCTTTCGGAGCGGCGGCATAGATCAGCGCGCCGGCGGAGGCGACCCAGCCCGAGCCGATCATGATCACCCTCGGCTTGATGAACTTGACCAGGTCGTGGATCGAATCGCCCGATTCCACATGCCCGCCCGGCGAATTCACGAAGACGCGGATATCCTCGTCGGAAACCGCCGCCATCGCGACAAGCTGCGAGCAGACCCGCTGCGCCAGTTCCTGGGTGATCGGGCCGTAAATGAAGATCGACCGCGACTTGAACAGATTGGCTTCGGCTTCCTTGCCCAGGGGCATTTCGGTCTTCTTGTCGTCTTCTTCGTCGTTCATCTGCAACTCCGGGAATCAGGATTGTTCCTTCCCGACTTAATGCCAATGAACCGGCAATACAATGACCCCGCCTTCAAACGCCGCGATGAAGCCCGTATTCGGCGACGGCTCTTGAAAAATGGCCTCGGCGACCCCAGATGAAAAGGGTGACCGGCGACGGCCACGCTATCATTGTCAAAATCCAATCATCATTGAACCATTCTGCCGCATGACGAGCATCGCGCACTCATTCGCGGCACTCTGCATACGCGAAAGGACACTCCCTTGCGTTACAATCGACTTGGAAATTCCGGCCTCAAGGTGTCCGAACTCTGCCTCGGCACCATGACCTTCGGCGGCAAAGGCTTCTGGACAGCCATCGGCCAACTCGACCAGAAGGCCTCCGAAGAACTCGTCTCCGCCGCCCTCGACGCCGGCATCAATTTTCTCGATACCGCCAATGTCTATTCCGAAGGCCTGTCGGAGGAAATCACCGGCCAGGCGCTGAAGACCCTGAACGTTCCCCGCGACGAAATCGTCATTGCCACCAAGGTCTTCGGCGGCATGGGCGAAGGGCCGAACAGCCGGGGCTCGTCGCGCTATCACATCATGGAGCAGGTCAAGAAGAGCCTCGCCCGGCTGCAGACCGACCATATAGACCTCTACCAGCTCCACGGTTTCGACAACACCACGCCGATCGAGGAAACGCTGGAGGCGCTCGACACGCTCGTCCGCCACGGCCATGTCCGCTATATCGGCGTTTCCAACTGGGCGGCATGGCAGATCGCCAAGGCGCTCGGTATCTCCGAACGCAAGGGCCTCGCCTCGTTCCAGTCGCTGCAGGCCTATTACACGATTGCCGGCCGCGACCTCGAGCGCGAGATCGTGCCGATGCTGAAATCGGAAGGCGTGGGGCTGATGGTCTGGTCGCCGCTGGCCGGCGGTTTCCTGTCGGGCAAGTATGACCGCAACAACCAGACAGATGGCGAAGGCCGCCGCGTCGCCTTCGACTTCCCGCCCGTCGACAAGGAACGCGGCTTCGCGACGATCGACGTGATGCGCGAGATCGCGAACGCCAAGGGCGTTTCGGTGGCGCAGATCGCGCTTGCCTGGCTGCTGCACCAGACGGCCGTCACCAGCGTCATCGTCGGCGCCAAGCGCAGGGAACAGCTTGAGGACAACATCGCCTCGACCGCGGTGGAATTCACCGCCGAGGAGATGGAACGCCTCAACACCGTCTCGGCGCTGCCGCGCGAATATCCGGGCTGGATGCTGGAGCGTCAGTCCGGCAACGAGGTGAAGACCGAGCCGCGTTCGCTGAAATAGTCTCAGCGTGCGGGGCGGCCGCCGAAAGGCCGCCCCAGAATAGAACCGGGCATCATGAAAGCCGCACCCTCACCCCGTGCGGCTTTACACCTTCCGGCTCGACATGAATGGCAAGCGAGGCGCCGGGGATCGCCTTCTTGATCGCCGCCTCCAGCCGGTCGCAAATGTCATGGGCTTCGCCCACCGGCATGTCCTCGCTCACCACCAGATGGAAATCGATGAAGGCCGCCGAGCCCGCCCTGCGGGTGCGCAGGTCGTGAACGCCGGAAGAACCGGCGGCGTTGTCCATGATCGCCTGACGGATCATTTCGGATTCTTCCTGGGTGAGCGCCGTATCCATCAGCCCGCCGAGCGATTCCTTGATCAGCCCCCAGCCCGCATAGAGAATGTGCGCGCCGACCGCGAGCGCGAGCAGCGGATCGAAGATCGGATAGCCGGTGGCGAGCGCCAGCCCGAGCCCGATCACGACGCCGATCGAGGTCACGACGTCCGTGCGGATATGCTTGCCATCGGCGACCAGCGCCGGCGAACGCGCCGCGCGCCCGGCGCGGATCAGCACATAGGCCCAGACGCCGTTGATCAGGCTTGCGACAACATTGACGCCGAGGCCGATATAGATATCGGTCGGCATTGTGGGGTGAAGCAGTTCGCCCGCCGCTTCCTTGAAGATCAGCAGCGCCGCCACGACGATCGCGACGCCCTCGATGACGGCCGAGATATATTCCGCCTTGTGGTGCCCGAACTGGTGATCGTGATCGGCGGGCTTGGAGGCGTAGATGATGGCGACGAGGGCCGCGACCGAGGCGACGACGTTGACGATCGATTCCAGCGCATCCGACAGAAGGGCGACCGAGCCGGTCAGATGCCAGGCGGCAAGCTTGATCGCGAGCACCAGGAGCGAGAGCGGGATGGTGGCGATGGCAAGCTTGCGGGGCATGCTTTGTCCATGGGCATGGCCTGTGCTCATTGCGCGCTCCCATAGCGTTCACGATCGTTCGGGAAACCGGGCGGCTTCCTCGATGACGATGTGAAATTGCAGACTTTTTCCGAGACCACCAAGGTCAAATGCAAAGCGGGCCGGAGAAGGCCCGCCTCGCATTGCTACTCAATCACGCCCCCGTTCGCAAGCCTCAGCCGACAGCTTTCCTGCCTGAAACATCGGCATGGCCGACGAGCTTGCCGACGACATTCTCGATGATGCGCATGCCGGCATCGCCGCCGAGCGTCATGATCGATTCGGGATGGAACTGGACGGCGGCGACCGGCTCGCTGACATGTTCTATGCCCATGACGATGCCGTCATCGGTCTCGGCCGAAATCGCGAACTCGGTCGGCAGCGCCACCGCATCGGCGAAGATCGAATGATAGCGACCGACGGTGATCTCGTTGGGCAGGCCATCGAAAAGCCGACCATGCTCGAGAATGCGGATGCGCGACGGCTTGCCATGCATCGGCACCGCCAACTGCCTGAGCGTGCCGCCATAGGCTTCCGCCAGCGCCTGAAGTCCGAGGCACACGCCGAATATCGGCAGGCCGCGCTCGCGCGCCTTTTTGATCGTCGCCTTGCAATCGAAATCCTTCGGCATACCGGGACCGGGCGAAAGCACCACGAGATCGGGCGCGACGCGGTCGAACGTCTCGTCGGCCACGGGGGACCGCACGGTCGCGACCTCCGCCCCGGTCTGGCGGAAATAATTGGCGAGCGTGTGGACGAAGCTGTCCTCGTGATCGACCAGCAGGATTTTCAGGCCCTTGCCGACCTTTTCGACGGCGCGCACGGCGGGGGCGCGGGTTTGCGCATCCGCCTCACGGATCGCGGCCAGCATGGCTGAAGCCTTCAATTCGGTCTCCGCTTCTTCCTCATGAGGATCGGAATCATAAAGCAGCGTCGCTCCGGCGCGCACCTCGGCCACGCCCTGCTTGACCCGGATCGTGCGCAGCGTCAGCCCGGTGTTCATGTCGCCGTTGAAGCCGACCATGCCGATCGCGCCGCCATACCAGGCGCGCGGGCTCTTCTCGTTGTTTTCGATGAAGCGCATCGCCCAGAGCTTCGGCGCGCCGGTGACGGTGACCGCCCAGGCGTGACTCAGAAACGCATCGAATGCATCCATATCGGCCCGCAGCCGACCCTCGATATGGTCGACGGTGTGGATCAGGCGCGAATACATCTCGATCTGGCGCCGGCCGATGACCTTGACCGAGCCCGGTTCGCAGACGCGGCTCTTGTCGTTGCGGTCGACATCGGAGCACATGGTGAGCTCCGATTCGTCCTTCTGCGAATTGAGCAGTTTCAATATCTGCTGGCTGTCGGCGATCGGGTCCTCGCCGCGCTTGATGGTACCGGAGATCGGGCAGGTCTCGACCCGGCGGCCGGTGACCCGCACGAACATTTCCGGGGAAGCACCAATCAGATATTCCTGATTGCCGAGATTGATGAAGAAGGAATAGGGCGAGGGATTGGTGGCCTTCAGCCGCTTGGAGATCGCCGATGGTTTGCTGGCGCAGCGTTCCATGAACTGCTGGCCGGGTACCACCTCGAACAGGTCGCCGCGCACGAAGCTCTCCTTGGCGCGGGTGACGAGTTCGGCATATTCGCCCTTGTGGTGATCGCCTTTCGGCGGAACGCTGTTAGAGGGACGGAACGGATCGGGCTCGATCGTCCCGTCCCTGCCCTCGGTCGCGATGCCGTCCTTTTCGAAATCATAGCGGTCGATCCAGGCCTTGGCGGCGTGGTTGTCGACCATCAGCACCTCGTCAGGCAGATAGAGCACCATGTCGCGCTGGTCGGCCGGACGTTCAAGCTTCAGCGGAACCGCGTCGAACTGGAAGGCGAGGTCATAGCCGAACGCGCCGTAAAGGCCGAGGCTGGCATCCTCCTCGGAGAAGAACAGGTCGGTGATCGCCCGAAGCACAGTGAAGACGGTCGGGGCCTTGGAGCGCTCCTCCTCGGTGAACTGGCGGTCGGGCTCGGCGACCTTGAGATCGATGCGGCGGGCCTCGCGGGAAAGGATTGTGACGGCGTCGAGGGCTTCCAGCGCCGGCAGTATCAGTTCGAGCAGCGCCTCGCCCCGGCCATTGAAGGCCTCGAGCCAGACATTGCGGCCATTGCATGAGATCGCCATCGGCGGATCGATCACGGCGGTGTCCCAGCGGGTATAGCGGCCCGGATATTCGTAGTTGGAGGAAAGCACCGCCCCGCGGCGCGAATCCAGACGCTCGATATAGCTCGATATCGCATCGTCATAGGGCACGAAACGCCGCGTCCGCGTGATCTCCACGCCGCCTCTGGTCTGATAGCTCTCGCCGCCATCGGGCCGCTCATGAAGGCTCATATTCCTT
>NZ_DEPM01000100.1:0-4455 GCF_002358775.1 Martelella sp. UBA3392 | reverse complement strand
CCTCCGGGGCGAGAAGATTGGGGGGCTGTGCGGAAGAGTCATATGCGAGCTTCTTGAGGTTCTCTGAGAGCACGGAGCCACTCCGTTCTCGCTCGATAAGGCACGTAGCGATCTCCACACCATTGAGCGCGGCGTTGAGCGAAGCAGCCTCCAGCGCCAGCGGATCGATATCGCAGGCGATCACCTCGCGCGCGCCGGCTTTCGCCGCCGCGATCGCGACGAGGCCCGATCCGGTTCCGTAGTCAATCACGGTCCGGCCACGGACGCAATCCGGCTCCGCTTCGATATGATGCGCCAGTGCCAGCCCGCCGGCCCAGACATGCGCCCAATAGGGTGAAAAGCCGTTGTCGAGCTCGGCTAGCAAGCGCCCCAGCCCGCTTTTTTCGTTGGCGAGGTGAAGCCGGAGCGACGAAAGGCCCGGAGCCGGGGTGACCGGCAGCCGGGCCTTCACGATTTCCCGAAAGGCTTTCAAACGCGGGTCAGGCGGCGGCAAGCTGCGTCAGCGCCTGCTGCATCACCTCGACGGGCTGCGCGCCGCTGACGGCATATTTGCCGTTGAACACGAAGAACGGCACACCGGTGACGCCCATTTCCTGGGCATTGGCGATTTCGCCGCGCACCATCTCCTTGTCGGCATCGCTCGCCAGCAGCTTGGCCACCATTTCCCGGTCCATCCCGGCCTCGGCGGCGATATCGGCCAGCACCTTGTGGTCGCCGATATTGCGGCCTTCCTCGAAATTGGCGCGGTAGAGCCGGTCGACCACCTCGTTCTGCATGGCGATGCTCTCGGTATGGGCCCAGAGCAGCAGGCGATGGGCGTCGAGCGTGTTGGGGCGCACCAGAATCCGGTCGAAATGGAAGGTGATGCCGAGTTCCTTGCCGAGCGCCGTTATCTGCGCATGCATCTCGTCGCGCCGTTCGGCGCTGCCGAGCTTTTCGGCGAGCATCGCCTGATTGTCCACGCCTTCCGGCGGCACGGTCGGATCAAGCTCGAACGGACGCCATTGCACGGCGACCTCGACATTTTCGGGCAGCGACTTGATCGCCTTGTCGAGACGCGCCTTGCCGAGGTAGCACCATGGGCAGACAACATCGATAATGGCATCGACTGTGACGGTAGACATGCCGTTCCTTTCTTTAGAGTGCGGGTCGCATTGCTGCGCTTGGACTGCTGGCTATAGCCTCATCCATTTTTCGTGTCATGCTCGGGCTTGATCCGAGCATCCAGGCCATACGGAGAACGCCGCCTGGACCCTCGGGTCAAGGCCGAGGGTGACGCTGAGAGGTGCGGCCTCACTGCGCGGTCTGGTCCCACCAGGTGGGAAGCTGATAGCCGTAGATAGGTGTCTCAGTCGGATGTTCAATCGTCGCCCAGCGCGCCACCCACTGGCCCTCGCGGTGATAGAGCGGCAGCATGTAATGGCCGTTGACCAGAAGCCTGTCGAAGGCGCGTACGGAATCGGTGAAATGGTCGGTCGAGCGGGCCTCCAGCATGTCATTGATCATCCGGTCGACATCGGCGCTGGCGACGCCGGCGAAGTTGAACGTGCCCTCGACATCGCGCGAGCGGCTGTCCCAGCGCCAGATCTGTTCCGCGCCCGGCGACAGCGATGACTGATACCAGAAGCCCGGCGCCAGCAGCACGATCATGTCGTAATCGAAGGTATTGAGCCGCTTCTGGTACTGGGCGTCATCGACGGTGCGGATCGAGAGAGCGACGCCGATCAGGTTCAGCGTGTGCTGGTAGGCGAGCGCCAGCTTTTCCTGGCCCTCATTGGTGGTCATGATCTCGAAGGCAAGCGGCTTGCCGTCCGGCCCGGTCATCTTGCCGTTGGCGATCCTGTAACCGGCCTCGCCAAGCAGCTTGACGGCGGCCGCCAGCACCTTGCGGTCGGCCCCGGACCCGTCAGTCACCGGCATGGCGTAGTCGCCGGCAAGTATCGCCGGATCGATCACGTCGATCGCGTCGCCAAGCAGCTCGCGCTCGGCTTCGCTTGCCGGATTGCCAAAGGCGCCGAGCGCGGAGTTCTGCCAGTAGCTCTGCGTGCGCTGATAGGCATTGTTAAACAACGTCTTGTTGACCCATTCGAAATCGAACACGTCGGACAGCGCCTTGCGGACCCGGGCATCCTCGAATTTCGGCCGACGGGTGTTGAACACGAAGCCCTGCATGCCGGTCGGCGTCTTCGGGTGGAACTCATCCTTCACCACCTTGCCTTCAGCGGCGGCGGGAAAATCATAGGCGCGGGCCCAATGGCTGGGGTCGTCATCGAGATAGACATCGACCGCGCCCTTCTTGAAGGCCTCGAACAGGGTCGAATCCTGGAGGTAGTAGTCGATCGTGACCGTGTCGTAATTGGCAAAGCCCACCATCGAGGGCGCGTCCTTGCCCCAGTAATCGTCGCGGCGCTCGTAGACGATCCGCTGTCCGGGCTCGACCTTGGCAATGGCGTAGGGGCCGGAGCCGACCGGCGTCGTCATCGTATCGGTGTCGAAGGTTTCAGGATCGATCGCATGCTGCGGCAGAACCGGCATCAGCGCGAAGATCAGCGGCGTTTCGCGGTTGGCATCGGCGTTGAAGGTGAATTTCACGCTGTTGTCGCCGACCTTTTCCATGGTCTCGACCAAGGCGAGGCGGCGATTATAGGGCGGGCGTCCCTTGTCCTTCAACAGGTTGAAGGTGAAGATGACATCATCGGCGGTCACCGGTTCGCCGTCCGACCATTTGGCATCCGGGTTCATGTTGAACTGGACATAGCTGCGGTCATCGTCCCATTCCGCGCTCTCAGCGAGCAGGCCGTAAAGCGTGAACGGCTCGTCGCGCGAGCGCTGCATCAGCGGCTCGATTACCAGATTACCCAGCACCTCGTCCCACAGCCCGCGGGCGGAGGAACGCATGCCCTTCAGCACGAAGGGGTTCAGCGCATCGAACGATCCGACCACGCCATAGGTGATCGCGCCGCCCTTCTTGACATCGGGATTAACGTAGCTGAAATGCTGATAATCCGCGGGCAGGGCGGGTTCGCCATGCATGGCGATGCCGTGAACGGGTTCGGCCGCGGCCGCGCCAGAAAGTGCCGCGGAGAGGAGGAGAGTAGCAAGAAAGCGCATCGATTCGCCCTGTCGTGTCCATTCGTGGAAGAATGGTACCATGGCCGCTGACAAAGCTGAAATAGCCCCGAAACCGGCCATGAAATCGCGCCAGCGCGCAAATTTTGGGTGCCGAGGGGGTAGATTGGCGTCCAATGTGGCGATATCAGAGGAAACACTGGCGGTTGAGGCCCGAAACAGGGACGCTTTGCCGCATTTCGGTAACAATAGCGATGCAGGGTCCCCGGACCTTACGCAGATGAACCAGGAGAGATTTTGATGCTTTCACGCGCCAGTATTATCAAGCGTGTCGCGGTTTGCGCCTTCACGATTGCGGGCCTTTCGGCCGCCGGCGCTTCGGCTCAGGAACAACAGCAGCCCCAGCCCCAGGCTGGCGCGGCTCCCACGCAGGGCTGGTTCAAGACCTGCAACGACAACGGCAATGGCGGCGTTTGCATCGTGCAGAACTATGCCCGCGCCGAAAACGGTCAGGTGCTGACCGCCGTCGGCCTGATCCAGCCGCAGGGCGGCAACGGCCAGTCCATGATCCAGGTGACCGTGCCGACCTTCCGGCTGATCCCGGCCGGCGTGCAGATGCAGATCGATACATCCGCGCCGCAGAAGCTCGATTACGCCATCTGCACCAATGAGCAGTGCATTGCCCAGGCGCCGCTCAACGACACGCTGGTTGCCGCCATGAAGCGCGGCGGCAAGGTGACTTTCACCTCGGTCAACATGCGCCAGCAGCCGAACCCGGTCGACCTGACGCTTTCCGGCTTTACCGCCGCCTTTGACGGCGACCCGATCAGCCAGCCCGATCTGGTCGAAAGCCAGCGTAACCTGGACGAGTCGATCAAGAAAATGGCCGTCGATCGCCGCAAGAAGATCGAGGAAGCCCAGCAGAACGCAACCACGGGCAACTGATATCCAGTCTTTCCCAAACGAAAAGGCCCGGCTGAAAATCTCAGCCGGGCCTTTTTGCTGTTTGCGTCCACTCAATGCGTGCTGGCAAAGCGCGGCGCCAGATGGCCGCTGTCGGTTACCATGAATATTTCCCCGACCTGCGGGTTGCGCAACGGCTCGCCGCTCATGTCCAGCTCGAGATTGCCCTCGGAGACATAGGCGACGTAGCCCTTTTCGTCATTCTCGGCCACGAGATGGTAGAACGGCTGATCCTTCTTGGGTCGGATTTCCGGCGGAATGGAATTGTACCATTCTTCGGAGCGGGAGAACTCCGCGTCGACATCGAATATCACGCCCCGAAAGGGAAGCGCGCTATGGCGGACGATATCGCCGATATTGTATTTCGCTTCGCGTATTTTCATGAGCATTTCCTTTCGTATTCTATATGGAAATGCGTTTTGC
>NZ_DEPM01000095.1:0-5028 GCF_002358775.1 Martelella sp. UBA3392 | reverse complement strand
CCCGCCGAAAACAGGCGGGCCCGCCCCCACTCGCACCGGCGGCAATATTTGATGCAAACACGGCATTGGCATCAACCGCCACACAAACCCATTCTAACGGAAATCAGTTTCTCAAGGAGCAGAGCCGGTGGTCGCCCGCACGCTTTACGACAAGATCATCGACAGCCATCGCATCCAAATGCCGGATTCCGTCGATGGCGCGCAGGAAGAAATACTCCTGTATATCGATCGCACAGTGCTCAACGAATACACCTCCCCGCAGGCCTTCAGCGGCTTGCGCGAGGCCGGACGGCGTGTACGGCGTCCCCAGTCGGCACTGGGTGTCGTCGATCACGTAAATTCGACGGACCCGGCCCGCAAAAAGGCTGCGGCCGACGAGGAGTCCCGCCGCCAGATCGAGTACTTCATCTCCAATGGCAAGGAATTCGGCATCGAGATTTTCGACATCCTCGACCCACGCCAAGGGATCGAACATGTGGTTCTTCCCGAGCTCGGCTGGGTGCTGCCCGGCATGGTGATCGCCGCCGGCGACAGCCACACCACCACATATGGGGCCTTCGGATCGGTCGGCTTCGGCATCGGCACGTCCGACATCGAACACCTGCTCGCGACCCAGACCCTCAAATACAGACGGTTGAAGAACATGCGGGTCCGTTTCGAGGGGTCGCTCGCACCCGGCCTGACCTCGAAGGACATGATCATGGCGCTGATCCGACAGATCGGAGCGGATGGCGCCATCGGATATGCACTCGAAATGACCGGCCCGGCGATATCCGGCCTTGAGGTCGAGGCTCGCATGACGATGTGCAACATGGCGGTCGAGTGCGGTGCGCGGGTCGCGCTCATGGAACCAGACGGCAAGGTGTTCGAGCATATTGCCGGCCGGCAGCGCGCGCCCTGCGGTGAAGCACTGGAGGCGGCGCGCTCCGCATGGGCGGAGCTCGCGTCTGATGCCGACGCCTGCTTCGATGCCGAGATCGTCGTGGAAACCTCCCGGATAGAGCCGATGGTCAGTTGGGGCATCAGTCCCGACCAGGCATCCGTCATCAGCGACACTGTGCCGGACCCCGCCGTTCTGCCCGAACATGAACGCGGCGGTGCCCGGGCCGCGATCGAGTACATGGGCCTGACGCCGGGAATGCCCTTGTCGGAGATCCGCATCGATCGCGCCTTCATCGGTTCATGCACCAATGCCAGGCTGAGCGATCTGCGCGAGGCGGCCGGCATCCTGCGCGGGCGGCGGGTGGCACCTCACGTGCGCGCGATGGTCTCGCCCGGGAGCAGCACGGTCCGCCGCGAAGCCGAGGCCGAGGGTCTCGACCGCGTCTTCCTCGACGCCGGCTTCGAGTGGCGGGAGTCTGGCTGCTCGATGTGCCTCGCGATGAATGACGACGTCCTTGCCCCGGGCGAACGCTGCGCTTCGAGCACCAACCGCAACTTCCGTGGCCGCCAGGGGGCCGGAGGGCGCACCCATCTGATGAGCCCGGCGATGGTCGCCGCCGCCGCGGTTGCCGGTCACCTCGCCAATGTACGCGATTTCCTGCCGAGAGAAGCCTGAGAGATGCAGCCATTCACTGTCGAAACAGGCGTGATCGCCTCAATTCCCACGCCGAATATCGACACCGACGTCATCATGCCGAAACAGTTTCTCAAGGGGATTGACCGCAAGGGGCTTGCACGCGGCATCTTCTACGACCTCAGGTCTTCGCCCGAGACCTATCCGGACTTCGCTCTCAACCGGCCCGCAACTGCATCGCCGAAATTCCTGGTGACCGGACCGAATTTCGGCTGCGGATCGTCCCGCGAGCATGCGGTGTGGGGCCTCATGCAGTTCGGAATCCGGGCGATCATCGGAACGACCTTCGGCGGGATATTCGCGGACAACGCCGACAATAACGGCCTACTGCTCATCGTCTGCACCCCTGATGACGTCGATCGCCTTCATGAGGTCGCCTCGCAATCCGCATGCGAGATAACGATCGATCTTGAATGCCAGACGATCGCGCTGGCGGATCGCGTGATACCGTTCGAGATCGGCGCCGAGCGAAAGGCCGCCATGCTCGCCGGGGAAGATGCCATCGGCCGCACCGAAGCCATTCTGAACGATCTCGACGCCTTCGAGACGCGCTATTTCGCGGAACGCCCCTGGCTCGTCGAGCACAACCCGAGCGCTGAAAACCCTTCCGTTCGAAAACCCATATCCATCAGCGCCGCGTCGAAGGTCCACTCTCGACCGCAAGACTAGCGGTCACACCTGATGCGCAGGGCGCAGGGCATTTTCCGGCAGCTGGAAGATACCCAGCACGAAATACGGCACCTGCAGGAATATGAGGAGACAGAGCTTTCCGTGGGTTCTGGCCCGGTCTGGCTTACAGGCCTGCTGCCGCGCGCGATCAACAGGCGGATGAATTCTAGTTTCTTTCCTTTGGCGCATCGGGTTATCAAAAAAACCGGCGCCCCCTTTTCGCCCGACGCTATAGCCGGGACCGCCCGAGAAGGCATGGCCGCGATCGGGCCTGCTTACTTCCACGTGCGGGCGCCGCGCTTTCAAAAGCCAATTTTCACAAAACCGAAAACACACTGAAACAGAACTGTCACACGATCGGTGCATTGATGGCGGCGAAGATTGCAAAGCATTGCAAAACGCCATTCCACCGGTCTCAGAAGGGGTCTTCCGACTGCGACCGACAGCGCGGGACAGACCCTATGAGCGCGATCGAAATCGAGACCGTCGACAAGTCTTTCGGCAAGACGAGCGTTCTGCGTGGGATTTCGCTCTCGATCCGTTCAGGAGAGTTCGTCGCGGTGCTCGGCCCCTCCGGCTGCGGCAAGACCACGCTGCTACGCGCCCTTGCGGGTTTCGAGCAGATTGACAGCGGCGCAATCCGGGTCGGAGACACGCTTCTTTCCGGCAAAGGCCGGCATGTCGCTCCGGAAGAACGCGGCATCGGCGTGGTGTTTCAAAGCTATGCGCTGTGGCCGCACATGACGGTCTCCGGCAATGTCGCCTATGGCCTCAAGGTCAAGGGGCTCGGGCGCAGCGAACGCGAGGCGCGCACGGCTCGCGTTCTCGAGACAGTCGGGCTGACCGCGTTTGCGGATCGACGGCCAGCCGAACTGTCGGGCGGCCAGCGACAGCGCACGGCGCTCGCCCGCTGCCTGGCGATGGATGCCGGCCTCGTCCTTCTCGATGAGCCGCTGGCCAATCTGGATGTTCATCTGCGCGGCGAGATGGAGGAAGAATTTGGCCGCTTCCACAAGGCCTCGGGCGCGACGATGTTCTACATCACGCATGACCAGTCGGAGGCGCTTGCGCTGGCCGACCGCGTGGCCGTGATGGACAAGGGCAGGATCAGCCAGTTCGCAAGCCCTTCCGAACTCTACAGCCAGCCGGCAAATGACATGGTCGCGACCTTTATCGGAGAGGGCCAGATCGCACCGATCGAGGATTTCCGGCCCGATCGCAGCGGTTATGGTTTCGCCCGTTTCTTCGGCGAGCAGGTACGGGTGCGAAACCACCCTTCGGCCCTGCCCCGCGACGAAGCGCGGATTGCCTTTCACCCGGGCGACCTGAAGCTGACCGACACAGGCGGCCTTGCCGCCACCATCCGCGGCATCACCTATCGCGGCGACATTCTGCGGGCCGAGCTTTCGCTCGGCGCGGATGAGCGAACCTTTTTCATGAACGTCCCTGCCCCGGCACGCATCGAAGCCGGGCAGCGCGTGGCCGTCACGCTTGCCGACGGCTGGGTCCTGCCGGACCCGAAAGCAGAAGAAGCCTCCCACTGAGCACCAACAATCGAGGATATCCCCGATGAAACTCTCCATGCTTGCCCTTGCGACCATCAGCACGCTTGCCTTCACGGCGGCCCATGCCGAGGAAACCATCACGCTCTACACCAGCCAGCCGCCGGAACAGGCCCAGCAGACCGTCGACGCCTTCGAGGCCGCCAATCCGGATATCAAGGTCAACTGGACCCGCAACGGCACCTCGGCCCTGATGAACGTGATGCGCGCCGAAATCGAAGCCGGCAACATCCAGCCCGACGTCCTTCTGGTCGCCGATCCGATCAACCTCGGCACGCTGAAGGCCGAAGGCCATCTGATGGCCTATCCGGACGCTCCGGTGGACGGCTATGACAAGGCCGCCTACGATAAGGACATGACGTTCTTCGGCACCAAGGCGATCACCACGGGCATTGCCTACAACACCGAGATCGCCGAGCCGGTCGAAAGCTGGAACGATCTTCTGGTCGAGGACAATCGCGGGATGATCGCCGTTCCGAGCCCGCTTTATTCGGGCGCCGCCCTCAACCACCTGCACGCCCTGATCAATACGCCGGAAATCGGCTGGGACTTCTATGAAGGCCTGAACGATCTCGACGTCGTGCCCGAGGGCGGCAACGGTCCGGCGACCAAGGCTGTCGCTTCCGGCATGGCCAAATACGCCATCATCGTCGACGCCAACACGCTGCGTGCCAAGGCCGACGGCTCGCCGGTCGACTATATCGCCCCCAAGGAAGGCGTTTCCTTCATCGGCGAGCCGGTCGCCATCATGAGCACGACCGATCACGAGGAAGCCGCGAAGAAGTTCGTCGATTTCCTTCTCTCGAAGGAAGGTCAGGAACTGGTCTCCGCCCAGGGCAATATCCCGCTTCTGCCGGGCGTCGCAGCACCCGAGGGTTATCCCGATCTCTCCTCGATGAAGCTGATCGGCTACGACGTCGACGAAGCCGTGAAGAACAATGACCAGGTGCGCGAGCAGTTCGCCGAGATCTTCGGTCTGTAATCGCAATGTCCCTGTCGACCACAGCCGCCGGAGGGCGTCCTTCATGGACGCTCTCCACCCTTTCCGGGCTCCTGAAGAACGAGCGTGCGCTGATGCTCATGCTGGCGCTGTTTGTCGGCGTCCTGTCGATCCTGCCGCTTGGCAGGCTTGTCTACGCGGCCTTTGTGACCGGCGCCGGGTTCGAGCTCAGCCGCATCGCCGACGTTCTCGGCGGTCGCCGCGTGTTCGAAGCGACGGTC
>NZ_DEPM01000309.1:0-80079 GCF_002358775.1 Martelella sp. UBA3392 | reverse complement strand
GCGGTGGCTTCCATCAGTTTCGGTAACCTCCACCACGCTGCCGCGGCCGCGCATGTGGGGATCGGCGGCGATATCGGCAGCGCGCCAGGAAACATGCGCGGCAATGCCCTTCGCCTGAAGGTCGCGCGCGGCCGCTTCGGCTTCCACACCCGCTGCCCATGCGGCGACGATCGGGTCAAGTGCCGCGCGTGCCTCGACACGCGCCGCTGCGGTAGCGAAGCGGGAGTCCTCCGCAAGCTGCGGATGACCGATGATGCCGGCCAGCGCTGCCCATTCGGCATCCGAGGTGACGGCGATGCTCAGCCAGCGATCTTCCTCGCGCGTGGCATAGAGGCCGTGCGGCGCAAATTGCGGATCGGCATTGCCCATCCGATACTGTTTCATGCCAGCAGACGCCGCTGTTATCGCATCGCCAGCAAGCGACGAGGCAACCTCGCGCGCGGCGATATCGACATGGCAGCCCTCGCCGGTGCGCCTGCGGCGCGTGAGCGCAGCGACGGCGGCGAGCGCCGCATTCATGCCCACCGAATGGTCCATCACATGGCGCATCTCGACCGGCGGTCCGTCGGCATATCCGGTCAGATGCCCGAGACCGCCCCACGCGCCGAACAGCGGCGCATAGCCGGCGAAATGGCTGTCCGGCCCGGTCTGCCCGGACGACGAGACGGAAAGCATGACGATATCATTCTTGACCGACTTCAGAGCTTCATAGCCGAGCCCCAGCCGCTCCATGACGCCAGCGCGGAAGCTTTCGGCCGCGAGATCGGAGCTTGCAACCAGCCGCTTTGCGAGCGCCACGCCCTCGGGATGCTTGAGGTTCAGCCGCACCGACAATTTGTTCGAGGCCACCTGATCGAAGGTCGCCGGGCCCACGCGGCCATAAACCGCATGGGGCTTTCGGAAAATATCGGGGCGCAGCGCGGTCTCGATCTTGATGCATTCGGCGCCGAGCTGCGACAGCATATGGGTACAGAACGGACCCGCGGCATGAACGGTGAAATCGGCGATCCTGATGCCGGCAAGCGGTTTCATGCCGAAGCCCTCCGTTTTTCCGCTGCCGAAGAGACAAGCGCCTGATCGGCGCCCGGCTGGGGTGCGGCCGCCGCAAGCCTGGGCGCCTCCGCTCCGAAACGGAACGGCGCGGTCTGCACCGAGATTGCGCCGACACCCGGCCATTCCTGTTTCTGGAAGATGCCGCGCGCGGTTTCGTGCGCGCCGGAAAGCACCTGTTCGGGCGTGTTGTAGCGCGCCATCGGCACGCCGAGCTTCTGCGCGCGCGCCACGATGTCCTCGACATCATGGGCGCGCGCGAAAGCGTGGATTTCGCGGTTGATCATCTCGCCGCGGGCGCTGCGTTCCACGGCGTCGTTGAAGGCGTCATCGGCGGCCCATTCGGGATGACCCATCAGTTCGACAAGCCCGCGCCATTGCCGCTCTTCCAGCGTCAGCAGCTCGACATAACCGTCGCGACATTCGATCACGCCACCATAGCGGAACGAGCGCGTCAGCCGGTGCTCGACCGAACCGTCGCCATAACGCTGGAGCGCGAAGGCGCCGACGGCGAGATTGGCGTCCTGGACAGAAACATCGACGAATTGCCCCTCGCCCGACCAGAGCGCGGCCAGGCCGGCGAGTGCTGCGGCGACGCCGCCCTGCATCTCGGCAAAGTGGCCGGCGATCTTGAGCGGCGGACGATCCGGGAAAAGCGTTGCCGAAAGCCCATTGGGCAGAAGATAGCCCTCGCCGCCGGCGTGAATGAGATTGATTTCCTCGCCCTTCCAGCCCGCCTTCGGGCCGGCCGCGCCGAAAGGCAGCACGGAAAGATGCACAATATCCGGGTGACGGGCGGCAATGGCGGCCTCATCGAGGCCGAGCGCATCGCGTTCGCCAAGCGGCGTGTCGTCGATCAGGATGGCAGCGCCCGCAACCAGGGCATCGAGCTCGCCCCGACCGTCCGTTGTTGCAAGATCCAAAACCACGCTGCGCTTGTCTGCAGCGACATAGGCGAAAAGCGCGCTGCTGCCGTTTTCGAAAAGCGGCGCGCGCTTGCGCAAGGGGCAAAGCCCGGGAGGCTCGACCATGATCACCTCCGCCCCCATGGCGGCGAGCAGGCGTCCGGCCCAGGCTCCGGCAACGCCGCTGGCGTGCTCGATAACCCTGATGCCGCTGAGCGGCGTGTCCTGTTGCATGGCGGGACCTCCTCCTCAAGTCCCGGAGCGCTCCCCTCAAGGGGCGCGCCGGCATTGCGATCGTGCTCCGCCGGCCCCTGTCTCCGGGCCCGGCGGAAACGCTTCATTGTCAGCGTACGACGGGGAGCTCGAGATCGAGCGCGGAACCGTCGAAGAACACCCGAAGCTCGGGATCGCGGCTCGGCAGGATCACCGTCGCAACGCCCGGCGTTGTCACTTCGCCGCGCTGGTTTTCGCCCCAGATCTCCAGATCGACCAGCGCATGGCCATCCTTGACGTATTTGCGCGAGACCTTGCCCTTGCACCAGGTGCTGTCGCCCATCGTGTTGAAGCGGCGCATTTCGGTGCGGACCCGCTTGAGAAAGGCGGCGTCGCCCATCCAGTTGGTCACCAGCGAGGCCATCCACGAGGAGCGCTGCGGCCCGTAATCATAGACGCCGGGCACGCCGACTTCCTTGGCCGTGCTTTCGCGGTGATGGCCGATGCCGGTATATTCGATGCCGCCGCCGGCCTCCGGATTGCGGAAGAAATGCCCCGGATGCTTCATCGCCGCCTGGAAGACCACGCCATGGGTGTGGCCGCGGCCGCAGCCGACGAGGAAGCCCATCGTATCCATCAGCGACAGCGGGCCGCGCACGATCGGGTCGAGGCTCTCGCCTTCCGTCACATCCTCGAAATAGCGCACATTGGCGCCGCGAATGCGTTCCGGCTCGCGCATGATCGCGTCGTCGAGCGCCTCATATTCGTCGGCCGTATATTCGTGGGTCTTGATGTCCTTGTACTTGCCGGCATCGCGGGCGGCCTTGCGCTCGTGGCGGGTGCAGGTGCCGAGCGCGCGGGCAACGAGTTCGCCGCGCTGGTTGGAATAGCTCGCCTCGACATATTGCAGTACCAGGCGGCCGGAGAACTTGCTCTCCTTCTCCTCGACGCCGACGACGCGCTCGATCGCGCTGATGCGGTCGCCGGGACGGATATGGCGGAACAGTTCCCAGTCATTGCCGGCGTAAAAGCCGTGCACGCCCGGCAGGCCCCAGCGGGTGCGCCCGACCCAGCCGAAGGCCATGGGAAACATCGGATGGCCGACCTGCCCGCCATAGCGCGAATTGCGGCCATATTCCTGCTCGCGGTAGAGCGGGTTCAGGTCGCCGATGCCGTTGCACCAGTTGCGCAGCGTATCCGTGGTGGCGTCCTGCAGGTAGGGCCCTTCCGGGCGCAGCTGCAGGCCGATCATGTTGCGGGCGGCCGCAACCGCCTCGTCCGTGATCAGCCCTTCGGCTGGCGCGCCGCCGACGGCTTTCTTGGTCTGTTCCTTGGTGTCGCCCATGGTCACGTGTCTCTCTCCTCTCAAGACGCTCTGCCGACGCTCCCGCGCCGCGTTCAAGCTTCGTTTACTGACCGTCAGTTAATGCATTTTATTTTCTTTGGTCAACGTCTTTTCCGAAAATAATGCATTTTTTGGTCGTTATAGCATGAAATAACCCAGGATTAAGCACAATCCGACCAAGAGACCGGCTAAGGCCTCTCAATAAAATGCATTTTATCCCAGCGAAACATCCGCAGCCGTGGTGATCTCGGCATAGCGCCGCAGACCGGCGAGCGCGAAATCATGCTCTTCAGCGTTGGCCCCGGCGCAGCAGTCTTCCAGCACTACGCAGGCATAGTCGCGGTCATGCCCCTCGCGTACGGCGGCGGAAACCACGCCATTGGTGGAAACGCCGCACAGAATAAGCCGTTTGATGCCCTGGGCGCGCAGCAGCGGCTCCAGCTTTGTGGCGTAGAACGGGCTGACCCGATGCTTGATGATATCCGGATCGCCCTCCTGCGGCGCGAAGTCCGAATAGACTTCCGTACCCCAGCTGCCGAGCTTGAATACCCCGGCATCGCGCGCCTTGGAAAAGACCGGGGAAGTGGGCGGGCACTCGGCATAATTCGGCGAAAAGCCGACGCGGACATAGCCGACCATGACCCCGGCCTCTCGGGCGCGGCGGATGGCAAGCTCGGTATTGGTGTAGATGCCCCGTTCCTGGCATTGCGGAACATAGGTTTTCGCGCCCATCCCGTGCGGGTGAACGAGGTCGTTGAGCATGTCCATGACAAGCAGGATACTACCGGCAGGCATTTGGATCTCCTCTCTGCAATGTTTCGGCGAACCGGCCGGAACAGGCAGAAGGATGCCCTAGCCGGTGTAGCTGGCCTTGAACTCGTCCCAGCCGGCTCGGATGTGGCTGCGCAATGCCGAAAGCATCGCGCCCTCGTCGCGCGACAGGATTGCGCCCAGCATCTCGCGATGCTCTTTGGAGGCGCGATCGATGCGGTTTTCGAGCCTGTTGATCAGGTCGAAGGGGTAGCGGGCCCACAGCGCCCGGACGAAACGCAGCGTCTGCGGCAGGCCGGCGGCGGAATAGAGCACCTCGTGAAAGCGGTAGTTGATGGAGCGCACGGCGTCCTTGTCGTCGCGCGCGGCAGCCGCCTCCAGCTGCGCCTGCAGATCGCGCAGCTCGTCCACCTGCTGCGTGGTCAGCCGCTCCATGGCGCGCAGCGCCAGTTTCGATTCCAGCGTCACGCGCAGATCGACGATCTCCTCCGTCGCATTGATATCGAAGGGCGCGACCGTCGCGCCGCGATGCGAGGTCCCGAGAATGAAGCCTTCCGCGGCAAGCAGCTTCAGCGCCTCGCGCACCGGCGTGATGCTCATGCCGATGCTTTCGGCGATTTCGGCCTGTTTCAGCTTCGACCCGCGCGGAAATTTGCCCGAAATAATGCCTTCTCTGAGATAATCCGCGACCTGCTCTTCCTTGGTCTGATGCTTCAACGTATTGACCTTCCATGAAATTTCGCGAACCACTATACCAGTGCTTCACCGGGATAATGCAATATTTCACGGATTGCTCCAAGCTTTTGGTGCGGCATCCAGACGAAGAATATGTTCCTCGCCTTCAGGCCGTGGATAAATCTCGGCCAGCCGCGGATCATGCGCCGGCAGAACATGGTCGTCGCTGTCGGCAAGGGCGCGGATGGTATCGTGCGCGGCGATCATGTCGGAGGAGTTGAACACCACGGCAAAAGGCACGCCGCGCTCATATTCCTCATAGTAATGGAGCGCGTCGGAGGCGAGAACCACATAGCCGCGCGCGGTCCTGACCCGCACGATTTCCTGTCCCGCGCAATGGCCGCCGACCCAGTGCACCGTCACGCCGTCGGCGATCTCGATTTCGCGCCCGTGCAGGGTGAGCCGGCCGCCATGCAGCAGGTTAACCAGCCGGTTGATCTCATCCGGCGCGTAG
This sequence comes from Martelella sp. UBA3392, assembly GCF_002358775.1. Taxonomy (NCBI): domain Bacteria; kingdom Pseudomonadati; phylum Pseudomonadota; class Alphaproteobacteria; order Hyphomicrobiales; family Aurantimonadaceae; genus Martelella; species Martelella sp. UBA3392. Next base: position 74,606 of record NZ_DEPM01000309.1, on the reverse strand, counting down.
GCCCGTCGAAACCACCATTTCTCCATCCACGGGCCAGTGACATAGGCCATTTCTTCGGACTGCATGAAGAAATGCGCGTTCTCGAATGCGTCCAGAAAACCCAGATGATCATAATGCGCATGGGTCAGGATGACGGTATCGGCGTCGCGCGCCGAAACGCCCAAGCGCGACAAAGCCTCAACCGGGCTCAGAACATGGGTATGCCCGTGCTTTTCCGCCTTGGCCGGGTCCATTCCGGTATCAACCACGATCGTCCGGTCGTCGCTCACCAGCAGCCAGGAATAGAAATCCAGCGGCAGGCTGGCCGCCGGATCACTTTCGAGGATGAAGTTCTGCCCGCGCGTCCGCGTCGGGTTGATCGCGTGGCGGATGCCGTAGATTTTCCAGATGGCCTCGCTCATTCCCGCCCCCTTATGCCGCCGATGCGGCGCCGAGATAGGCGTCGATGGCTTCCTGGCGGGCGGCGCTGTCGCTGAGTTCGGCGGCGGTGCGATGACCGACGATCCTTCCGCCGCGCAGGAAATGCAATTCGTCGCAAATCCGCATCGTCATCGCCAGGTTCTGTTCCACCAGCACGATCGCCAGATCGCTTTCGCTGCGGAACGCGCCCAGCCGGTCGAACACCCGCCGAACCAGCATCGGCGCAAGCCCGAGCGATGGCTCGTCAAGCAGCAAAAGCCGCGGCTTCGCCATCAGTCCGCGGCCAATCGCCAGCATCTGCTGTTCGCCGCCGGAAAGCCGCCAAGCGTGCCGGTCGGCCTTGTTGGCGATTTCGGGAAACAGGTCCAGCACCATTTCCGCGCGCGATTTCCGTTCCCTGCCGCTCAGGTGATAGCCGCCAAGCGTCAGGTTTTCACGCACGGTCATGTCGCCGACGATCTCGCGACCCTCCGGCACATAGACGATGCCGCGCTTGACCCGTTCGCGGGCGGAAAGCCCGGAAACGTCCTCGCCCTCAAAGACCTGTCGGCCCTCAGCCGGAATAAGCCCGGCGATCGCCTTCATGATCGAGGTCTTGCCCGCGCCGTTCGCGCCAAGCAGGGCAACGACCGAGCCGGTCGGCACCGAAAACGAAACGCTGTCCACCGCCTGGGCGCTCGCGCCATAGAACACGGAGAGATCCGATATGGTCAGAAGATCAGTCATCGTCGCTCCCCAGATAGATACGGATCACATCCTCGTTTTCGCGCACCTCGGCCGGCGCACCGCAGGTGACGAGTGAACCGAAATTCATCACGTAGATCCGGTCGCAGATCGACATCACGAGATCCATGTCATGCTCCACCACGACCATGACGAGATCGGGCGAGACCAGCCGTTTCAGGCTGCGCATCAGGTCGCGCGTTTCCGAATTGTTGAGACCCGCCGCCGGTTCGTCGAGCAGCAGCACGTCCGGCTTGCCGACGATGGCGCGGGCGATCTCGACAAGGCGGAGCATGCCGGGCGGCAGCTCCGAGGGCAGCTTGCCCGTGACCTGGCCAAGGCCGAGTTCGGTGAGCGCCGCCATCGCGGCCTCGCGCATCGCCGTCATCTCGTTGCGCCCGCGCGCTGTCGGCAGGAAGGCATGGGCCCAGCCGGCGCGATAGTTGCGGGCAACGCCGATCATCACGTTTTCCAGCACGGTGAGATCGGGGCTCAGCGCCACATGCTGGAAGCTGCGCACGATCCCCTTGCCGGCGCGCGCTGCCGGCGGCAGGCCGTCGAGGCTCTCGCCGGCATAGGTGATCGCGCCGCCCTGCGGTCGATAAGCGCCGGTCATGCAATTGAACAGGCTGGTCTTGCCCGCGCCGTTGGGGCCGATCAGCCCGGTGATCTCGCCGGCGCGAAACTCGACATCGAGATCCTTGAGAACGGTGATGCCGCCGAAGGACAACGAAATGCCGTCGCCGCGAAGCGCTTTTGCCATCGCATCCATCACTCGTCTCCCTTTCGCTTGGCCGCAATCGCGCGCAGGCGCGGCAGGTAGTGACCGGCGAGGATCATCGCGAGCAGGGCCACACCGTAAAACACCGGTATCCATGCGCCCGAGGACGAGAGCAATTGCGGCACCAGCGTCAGGAACGCGCCGCCGAGCAGAGCCCGCCACAGGCTGAGGCCGTAGAAACTGACGACGGAACCGACCAGCAGAAAGATCGCCGACCAGAAAGTGAAGCCGCTGGGGCTGACCGTTGATCCGGCAAAGCCGAGCATGGCCCCGCACAGCGCGGCGATACCGCCGCTGATGCCCATGACCGCCACCCGCGCCCATACCTGACGCGTGCCAAAGGCATCGGCGGCAGCCGGATGGGTTTTCGACAGCAGCAGCACAAGACCCTGACGCGAATTGCGCAGCCGCGACACGCCGTAGACGGCAGCCGCAAGCACCAGGAGAGCGACATAATAACGTTGCAGCCCCATCGGGATGCCGGGCACGGCAGGCGTTGCCACATAAAGCCCTTCATAGCCGCCGGTCAGCCCGTCCATATTGTTGATCAGTTCCGGCACGGCAAGAGCCAGCGCCATGGTCGAGACGGCAAGGTAGATCCCCGACAGCTTGCGCGAGGGCCAGGCAAAGGCAATGCCGCTGATAACGCCGAGCGCCAGCGCCAGCGGCAGGCTGAACAGCACAGAAAGGCCGTAGCGCGTGTCCAGCACGGCAACGGAATAAGCGCCGACGGCGGCAAAGAAGGTATGGCCGATCGAGACCTCGCCGCCATAGCGCACCAGGACGCTGACCGACAGCACGCCGATGGCATTGGCAAAGCAGAGGCCGAGCGAAAACACCCAGGACCCGCCGAGCAGGAAGGGCAGAACCAGCAGCACCGCGATCAGCACGAGGTTCAGCGTGTCGCTTCTGAGCGCGAGGCGGGTCGGCAAGATACGTTCGTTTTGCAGGCTTGCGGGATGATCAGACACGGCTGCCTCCTACACGGGCCAGAATGCCGTTCGGAAAGATGTTCAGCGCCAGAAGGATGACGCCCAACAAGAATGTGCTGGAGAACTCCGGCGAGACATAGAAGGTGAAAAGGTTCATCAAAACGCCGATGAGGATGCCGCCGACCAGCGCGCCCGGCAGGCTGGCGAAGCCACCGATGACGGCTGCGGCAAAGGCCTGCAGCATGAAGGAAGCGACCGTGGTGACGCTCAGAAACGTGGTCGGCACGATCAGAAGCGCGCCGACCACGCCGAGCACCGCCGCGACGATCCACGAAAACAGATGGACGGAGCGCAGATTGAGGCCGCAGACTTCCGCCGCGAACGGATTGACCGAGATCGCCCTAAAGGCCACGCCGAGCTTGGTGAAATCGACCACGAAGAACAGAAGCGCGATGGTGATAACGGCAACCGCAAGCACCGTCAGGTCATAGCCGGTAATAAACAGGCCCAGCACCGACATACCGAAACGCGGCACCGGCAGGTCGAGACTGACGATATCGGCCCCGAAGATGAGAAGCGTCGCGCCCTGCGCGATCAGCCCGATGCCGAGCGTCGCGATCGTGGCGGTGAGATCGCTCTCGAACACCAGCGGCGCAATCACCGCATAGGTCAGGCAAGCAATCGCGATGACAGCGAGAATGGCAAGCAGCACGGCCGCGCCCCAGCTCAGCTGCATCAGGGCGCCGCTGGAAAAACCGTAGATCAGGAAGGCGGCGAAGCCGGCGACATTGCCGTGGCTGAAATTGACCACGCGCGACGATTTGAAGATCATCACCAGCCCGAGCGCGCCGAGCGCATAAAGGCACCCGGTGATCATGCCCGACCAGAGCAGCGGAAAGAGGTCGCGGAAGATGTCGCTCATTCGGCCTCTCCCTTGTCGCCCGCCATCACGCCCCGCTCCACCAGTTCGATCACGCCGGGGAAATAGCGTCCCGACAGGTCCGTCGTGGTCGCCATTTCATAGTAACGCCGCGCCGCCGCCGCCGATGGCAGCGCCACGCCGGATTGCTGCGCCAGTTCGAAAACGTAGGAAATATCCTTCAGTACATATTCCGGCGAAAATGCCTTGTCCGGAAATTCCCGCGGCAGCATCGCCTTCATGCCATGATTGCGCAGCACGAAACTGTCGCCCGATCCCTTGGAGACCGCATCCAGCAGCACATCGGCGGCAACGCCCGCCTTTTCGCCGAGCACGATCATTTCCGCCAGCGCCACGGTGTTGGCGAAGACCAGCATGTTGTTGACCAGCTTCAACACCTGCCCCGCGCCGACATCGCCGCCATGGGTGACGTCGGTCGCGATATAGTCGAGCATCGGCCGGATGCGCTGGTAGACGGCATCGGAAGCGCCGACCATGATCGCAAGCGCGCCCTTTTGCGCGGCCTCGCGGGTGCGGGCGACGGGGGCATCGGCGAAACCGATATTGTGCGCGGCAAGGTCGGCCGCCACCTTGCGGGCGGTCGCCACCGGCGTGGTCGACAGGTCGACAACCAGCGAACACCGGCCCGCGGCGGCTGCGATCTCGCCTGCGACAGCCTCGACCTGCGGCCCGCCGGGCAGCGACAGGAATATCACGTCCGCTTGTTCGGCAAGCGCGTTCACCGAGCCGACCCGCTCGGCGCCGGCGTCCTCGACGGCCTTCAGCGCCGTTTCGGACAGGTCGAAGGCGAGAACCTTGCCGTCATGTTTGCGCGCCATGTTGGCACACATGGGCCCGCCCATGACGCCAAGCCCGATAAATCCGATCGTCTCGTTGTTGCTCATCACATCAATCCATCAACATGCCGCCGTTCACGTCGAGAACGGTACCGGTGATCCAGTTGGAGGCGGGCGAGCACAGGAACAGGATGGCCTGCGCGATATCTTCCGGCTGGCCGAAACGGCCGAGCGGCACATTGCCGTTGGCCGAAGGTGCCGCGCGCTGGGTCACTGTTTCCCACATCGGCGTTTCCACCGGCCCGGGCGCGATGATGCTGGCATAGACGCCCTGCGGCGCGCCGGCTTTGGCCACCCATTTCATCAGTCCGTGAACCGCCGATTTCGCCGCCACATAGGACGGGCCGGAGGCAACGCCGCCGATCTTGGCGGCAATCGAGCCTAGCGCGACCATCTTGCCCATGCCCTGCTCGGCCATGACCGGAAACACTGCCCGCACCGGATTGACGACGCCCATCAGGTTGACGTCGAGGATCGCGCGCCATTCCTCATCGGTGCTTTCGCCGAGCGGACGGTGCGAGATCGTGCCGGCGCAGAGAACGAGCGCATCGATACGGCCATGGGTCGCGCGGATATCGGCGACCAGAGCATCCGTTTCTTCCCGCGAGGTCACATCGTAGCGGCGATAGCTGACCGCCGGATGGTCGAACTCGGCCTTATCGGCGATATCTGTTGCGATCACCGTCGCGCCCGCTTCGGCAAGCGCCAGCGTCGTGGCGCGGCCGATGCCGCCGGCAGCGCCGGTTACAAATGCGATCTTTCCGTCCATCCGCGCCGGGGCGCTGACTGGTATCAGGGACATCCCTGTGTTCTCCCGTCATTCAACAATGCAATTTCAAAGGAAATGCGCGCCGCGACAAAGCGCGGCGCGCGAAAGCCATCACTCAGGCTTGGCGTCGAAGACCACGGCGGGATAGGGCCGGAACGGCTGCACCAGTTCAAAACTGTCGCCCTTGGCCTGGATGATGCCTTCCTGGCGGGTGCCGCGATGGTCGCCCGGCTCGAAAGTCACGCCCTTCGCGCCGCCGACATCGGCATCCTTCAGTGTCTCCAGCGCCGCGATCAGGTTTTCGCGGGTCAGTTCGTTGCCGGAGGCCAGAAGCGCTTCGAAGCCCTTGTGGAAGATCGCCGCATTGCTCCAGCCATTGAGGCCGAACACGCCGACCGGATCGTCGGGATAGTACTTCTCGATGGAATCCCGGTAGGCGGCGATATCCGGAACGTCGGAACTGACCGGCAGCAGCCAGGACGAGAAGTAGACGCCGTCCAAGAGATCGCCGGCCAACTTGAAGGTCGACGGATCGGCGGTGAAGAACGGCGCGAACCAGTCGACGTCGAGCCCCTGCAGGTCCGCAGCCTTCAACGCGGCCGCCAGATTGGCGTTGGAACCGAACAGGATCACGGCTTCCGCGCCGGAATTGGCGACGCGGCGGATATGCGGGCTGAAGCTGGTGGTCTTCACGTCGAAGGGGATGGATTCGGCAGGCTCCATGCCGATGTCGGCCATATAGGTGTCGAAGCCGCGCTTCGCCGATTTGCCGAGTTCGTCGTTCTCCCAGAGAAGCGCGATCTTTTCATGACCGAGCGTCTTGATCGCATATTCGGCATTGGATGCCGCCGACCAGCCATAATCCGGCAGCAGCGGAAACACGGTCGGCTCGACGAAGAAGGCGCTGGCGCCGCCGATCGGCCCGACCACGGGCAGATCAACCTCCCGCGCATAGGGCAGAACGGCGACGTTGGTTGCCGTTCCGATCGGCGCGGACAGGGCAAAGATGCCGTCATCCTCGACCATCTGCCGGGTAACGGCGACCGAGCGCGCCGGCTCGTAGCCGTCGTCCTTGGTGATGTAATTGACGGTCCAGCCGTCAATACCGCCATTATCATTGAGGTTCTTGTAATAGGCCTCGGCGGCATGGGTCAAAGTGGCATAGAACGGCACCGGCCCCGTGACCGGCGTGAACGCGCCGATCGTGACAACCTTGTTTTCCGCATCAATGCCGGGATCGGCGGCGGCCAGCGGCCCCGCAGACAACAGCACTGCGCCAATGGCAGCGGCAGAAGCCGCCCTTCTCAAACTCGAAAACATGCAATCTCCTCCCAGACATGTTTCGTTCCTCTATCGCGACGATAACAGTCCCTATCAGCAGGTCAACAGAAAATGCATCTTATTTTCTTTTTTCATGATTTCTACAGTCAGATATCACTCAAAATCTGACATATCATAACCGATTAGGCGGTTCTTCGACCCTCCAATGAAGGTCGTAGAGACTACTCCGGGATAAAATAATGCATTTTAATCTTGTCAAAAAGCGCCGGACCTGACAGACATTGCGCAATTCCGCGCTTCTGACGCGCGGCGCAACGAGGGAGGATTGCATGGAAAGCGGCGTATTGACGGGCAAGAAGGTTCTGGAACTGGGCAGCATGATCGCGGCCCCCTTCGCCACGCACATTCTTCAGCAGCTGGGCGCAACGGTGATCAAAATCGAACCGCCGGCCGGTGAGACCACCCGCAAGCTGGTGCGCGGCGGTCCGAGCGGCAGCTATCTCGCCTTCAACCGCGGCAAGAAGAGCCTGTGCCTCGATCTTCAGTCGGATCAGGGGCGCGAGGTCTTCAACCGGCTGGTGGCGGATTGCGACATCATCCTTCATAACCTCTCGCCGTCCGCGGCCCGCAAGCTCGGCGCGACCTATCAGGATTGCATCAGGCTCAATCCCGACATCATCTTCTGCCACATCAAGGGCTATGGCGAGGGCCCGCTTGCCGAAGAGGTGGCGTCGAACCCGATCGCCGAAGCGGCGACGGGCGTGATGTTTTCCAACCGCGTCGATGGTCGCCCGTCCCGGCTCGGCCCCTCCTATCACGATCAGTTCGCGGGCTGTTATGCCGTGATCGCCGTTCTCTCGGCGCTGCTGTCTGACGACCCCGCCAAACGCAATATCGAACTCGGCCTTTACGAGACCGGGCTACACATCGCCGCGCGCGACCTGCTCGGCGTCCAGCTCAAGTCGCAGCTTCTCGGCCGGCCGGAGACCGAACCCTCGGCGGAATTCAGCATTCCCGGCTACGGCGCATACGAGACCCGCGACGGGCGCTGGGTCTATCTCGTGATGCTGACCGATGACCACTGGCGCAAGTTCTGCGCCGCGGCGGGCATTGCTCCCGATCCCGCGCTTGCCGGCCTGCGCGACCGCAGACGCGAGCGTCCGCGCGTCGAAAAACTGGTGGCCGACGCGGTTGCCGCGCATGATTTCGAGGCGCTGACGGGAAAGCTCGCCAGACATGGCGTCGGTTTCACCGAGATCCTGTCCACCGACAGGGTGCTGGATGCACCGCAGGCCATGGCCGGCGACAAGCTCTCGGAATTCGGCTTCGGCGACTATGATTTCACCACGCCCGATTTCCCGCTCCCGTCGCTTCTGCGCAACGAAGGCCGCGCCGACGCCCCACCTCTTCTTGGCGAGGACACGAGCGAGATCCTGAAAAACCTTGGTTATGAAGAAGACACGGTCCAAGCCATGATTGCGGCAGGTGCCGCCCTGGAAGCTAACCGGGAACAGCCCCTCTGGTCCAAGCCGAAGGCCCAGGCCGAAAAAGGCGGATCCGAATAAACGGGTGGCGGCGGCGAGCGTAGCCCGCTTTTGACTCGCCCCCATCAAAGCCAGACAACGCCAGCGCCGATCGGGCCGACAATCCTCATGGCTCCTCATTCAGTATCATCCTTCATGGCAACCCGACGAAGCGACGTCACGCCTCGGAGAGGCTTGGCGCCTCTCAAACCGTGAACGAACGCTTCGACCAATGATCGAAACGCTCTGTGTCCGCTAGGCAGAACCGCGCCGCCGCGTCACCTTCTCCACGACGGTCAGCACCGCGACATAGAAGACCGCGACGAGGAAGATGCCGATGATCGCCGAGGAGGCCATGCCGCCGAGGACGCCGATGCCGATCGAGCGCTGGGCGCCCGCCCCGGCCCCGGTCGCAAGCGCCAGCGGCATGACGCCAAGCATGAAGGCGAAGGTGGTCATCAGGATCGGGCGCAGGCGCATCTTGGAGGCGCGCGTTGCCGCCTCGAGAAGTGGAACGCCCTGCTTCACCAGCGATTGGGCGAACTCCACGATCAGGATCGCATTTCGGGCGGCAAGGCCGATCGTCGTCAACAGGCCGACCTTGAAGTAGACATCATTGGCCTGACCGAGCAGCAGCGAGGCGACAACCGCGCCGAGAATGCCGATCGGCACGGTCATGATCACCGCTAGCGGCACCGTCCAGCTTTCGTAAAGGGCTGCCAGCGCCAGGAACACGACCAGCGCCGAGAGCGCAAACAGCATCGGCGCCTGATTGCCCGAAAGCCGCTCCTGATAGGAAATGCCGGTCCATGCCGTGCCAAACCCGCCGGGAAGCTCGGCCACCATTTCCTCCATCGCCAGCATCGCGTCGCCGGAGGAAACGCCAAGTGCGGGGGCGCCGCTCAACTGCATGGCGCGGGTGCCGCCATAGCGAGTGAGATTGGCCGGCTCCTGATCCCATACCTGCTCGGCAATGGCGCCGAAGGAGACCATTTCGCCGGCCGAATTGCGGGCATGCCAGAGTTCGATATCCTCTGGCTGGCTGCGGGCAAAGCCCTCGCCCTGCACGATCACCGGCCGCAGTTCGGAGCCGAGCGCGAAGTCGTTCACGTCGCGGCCCGCGAAGATGACGGAAAGCATGGAATTGACATCCGAGATCGACAGACCGAAGGCGGCGGCCTTCTGCTGGTCGATATCAAGCCGGAGCGAGGTCTTGAACGGATCGTCATTACCGCGAAGGCTTGTGACCCGGCCATCCTGCGCAACCTCCTCGACAAGCGTATCGGCCGCGGCAGCAAGGGCCGCCTGCCCCTCGCCGGACTGGTCGACAAGATACATTTCGAAGCCGGAAGACGCTCCCATGCCGGGAATGGCCGGCGGCTGCAGGACATAGACCGTACCGGCGCGGCCCTGCGTGTAGAAATAGCCGTTGGTGCGGTTGACCAGTTCGGCAGCGCCATGGCCCTGCCGGTCCTCGTATTCCTTCAGCTTGATGAACACCATCGCATTGTTCTGCCCCGATCCGCCAAAGCTGAAACCGAGCACGGAAAAGACGGAATCCACCGTGGCGGCTTCCTGCTCGACCAGATAGCGCTCGACGTCATCCACCAGAGCCTGCGTCTGGGTCGCCGTAGAGCCCTCGGGCGTCTGCACCATAGCCAGCAGAACACCCTGATCCTCCTGCGGCAGGAAGGAGCTTGGCAGTTTTTCGTAGAGCGCCAGAACGGCCCAGCTCAATGCGATGAGCAGCAGCACAAGACGGAAGGGCCGCTTGACAAGCTTCCCGACCACCGCGCCATAGCCGCCCGTTGCGCGGTCAAGCCCGACATTGAACCACCGGGCCGGCGCAAACCATACCTCATCAGGCTTTCTCGGCTTGAGCAGCGTGGCGCACATGGCCGGCGTCAGGATCAGCGCGACGCCGAGCGACAGCACCATGGCCGTGACGATCGTGATCGAGAACTGGCGATAGATGATGCCCGTGGCGCCCGCCATGAAGGCCATCGGCAGGAATACTGCGGACAGCACCAGCACGATGCCGACCAGCGCCGAGGTGATTTCACCCATGCTCTGCTCGGTCGCCTCGACGGCGTTCTTGCCGGTCTCCTCCATCACGCGCTCGACATTCTCGACCACCACGATGGCATCGTCCACCAGAAGTCCGATCGCCAGCACCATGGCGAACATCGTCAGCGTGTTGATGGTAAAGCCGGTTGCAGCCATCACGGCGAACGTGCCCAAGAGCACGACCGGAATGGCGACCACCGGAATAAGCGTTGCCCGCCAGCTTTGCAGGAAGACGAGAATGACCAGAAACACCAGAAGAACGGCTTCTCCCAGCGTTGCATAGACCTGCCCGATCGATTTTTCGATGAAGGGCGAGGTATCGTAAGGGTAGACGACCTCCACCCCTTCCGGCAGCGCGGAGGACAGGCCGTCAATGGTCGCGCGCACGGCTGCGGCGGTATCCACCGCATTGGCGCCGGTGGCGAGGTTGACGGCAAAGCCGCTCGACGGCGCGCCGTTGAACCGCGCGGACATGCCGTAGCTCTCCTGCCCGATCTCGATCCGCGCCACGTCGCCAAGGAAAACGGTCGAGCCATCGGCATCGACCCTCAGGAGAATGCTTTCGAACTCGTCGACGGAGGAAAACTGCGATTGCGACGACAGTGAGAGCGTCAGCCGCTGACCGTCCGGCGCGGGTTGGCTGCCGAGATCGCCAACGGTGACATTGGTGTTCTGTTCGGCCACGGCCGCCGTCACGTCCGCAGGCGTCACCTGGTACTGCATCATCTTCATCGGATCGAGCCAGATGCGCATGGCATAGCCTGAACCGAAGGTGTTGATCGAGCCGACACCCGGCGTACGCTTGACCGGATCCTCAATGACCTGCGCAAGAATGTCGCCGAGCTCCGGCGTGGAGAAACGGCCATCACGCGATGTTATGGCGCCGACAAGCAGGATCGAAGACGTGGAGCGCGCGACATTGACGCCGCTGCGCTGCACGGTGTCGGGCAGTTGCGACGAGACGAGCTGAAGCTTGTTCTGCACCTGCACCTGAGCGATATCGGGATCGACGCTGTCATCAAAGGTCAGCGTCACCTGAGCGCTGCCCGGCGATGAGGAGGATGTCATGTAAAGCAGGCCTTCCAGCCCCGTCATGGCATCCTCGATCACCGTGGTGACCGAGGCCTCGACGATTTGCGCCGAAGCACCGGTATAGTTGGCGCGGATGCTGACGGTTGTCGGCGAGATCTGCGGGTATTGCTGGATGGGAAGCGACGACAGACCAACAACGCCGGCAAGCATCACGACAATCGCCAGCACCCAGGCGAAGACCGGGCGGTAGATGAAGAAGCGGGCCATTGGGCGTTACTCGCTCTGGGAGGGGGGCTGGGATGAACCGGCGTCGGCGGACTGCTCGCGTATTACGCCGGCAGCGTCGTATTCCACGGCAACCGGCACGACATCCATCCCGACGCGCAGATTCTGGAACCCGTCGACGATCAGTTGGTCGCCGGCCCTGACGCCCTCGACCACGATCCACTGGTTCTGATAGGTTCCGGTCTCGACAAGCTTGCGCTGCGCGGCCTTGCCATCCTCCAGCACCCAGGCCGTCAACTGGCCGGAGCGATCGCGGGTCGCGGCCGACTGGGACACCAGAATGGCATTCATGGTGCCGATTTCCATGCTGCCGCGTACGAACATGCCAGGCAGCAGCAGATGATCCGGATTGTCGAAGCGAAACCGCCGGTCGACGGCGCCGGTGGACATTGAAACGGTAAAGCCGGGCGACAGCAGCTCGCCCTCGAAATCATAGCTGCGCCCGTTTTCGAGCGTCAGGCTTGCGCTGAGCGTGTCGTGCACATCAAGAAGCCCGGCCTCGATGTCGTCAACAACCCGGAGGATCCGCGTCGATGGTTCGTACATATCGACATCGATGGGGTCGAGCTGGATGACGGTTGCCAGCGCATCCGCCTGCGCTGCGGAGACGAGGTCGCCGATGGAGACGGTTGCAACGCTGGCAACGCCGTCGATCGGGCTTCTCACCGTCGTCCAGCCAAGTTCCGCGCGCGCAACGTCAAGGGCCGCCTCGGCCGCCTTCAGCTGTGCCGTGGCCCGTTCAAGGTCCGCCTTCCGGCTTTCCAGCTCCGCCTGCGACAGGCCCTGCCCGACCAGGCGGTCAGCGCGTTCATAGGCCAGACGCGCCTGCGACTGCGCGGCCGTCGCGGCGCTGACATCGGCTTCCGCGCTCGCGAGGGCGGCCTGGTAAGTCGTGTCATCGATCCGGAACATCGGATCGCCGGCTTCCAGCGTCGTGCCTTCCCGGTACAGGATTTCGGTGACCGTACCGCTGACGCGCGGACGTATGCCAACCCGCTGCACGGCAACAGCGCGCCCGGGCAGGGTGACGATACGCGGGACATTCTCGCGCTTCAGTTCGATCACGCCAACCTTTTTCGGTGGCATCTGCTGCTGGGCCGCGGCGGGGGCCGCGGCGACAGCACAGGCTACCAGAATGAGGGCGAGAAAGCTTGAGACCGGATTCGGCATGATGTCCTCGACATTGAACGACTGGTGAAAATGATGTTGATCTGTGAGAAGGAAAAGATCACTATTGCACACTATGCAAAACATGCACTAAGGGCAATAAAGATAATGTCGACGCCGAGCCAATCAAGCCTGCGTGATCGCCGACGCCTTCAGACCTTGCGGGACATCCAGCTCGCAACGCTCAGGTTGATCAGCAGGCACGGCCTCGATCAGGTCTCCACCGAGATGATCGCGGATGAGGCCGGCATCAGCAGGCGAACCTTCTTCAACTACTACGCCAACAAGGAAGCGGCCGCGCTCGGACCGCCGCTGGAGATGGACAAGGAAAGCGCAGAACGGTTTTCCGCATCGAACGGCCCCCTTGTGGAAGACCTCGCATGGCTTCTAAGCGATCTCATCGGCATCAACGACACCAACAGGGTGCGCATCCGGGCAATCAGCGACGCGGCAGAGCGGCACCCGGCGCTCAGGCGGGCATTTCTCGCCTCGCGGGAGCAGATCACACGGCAGATCGCGGACCTGCTCGAAGCCCGCCTCGGCCCCGACTCGGCTTTTCTGGCGCAGGTTCTGGCCGAACTCTCCGCCCGCATCGAGGCGCACGCCTTCAGCGTCTGGTCGCACGACGAGGCCATGAGCCTGGACGATGTGGTCGACTATGTTGCGACCGAGATGCGCAGGCTTGGCGCTGCGCTACGCTCCTGAATTGGGTTGGGCGGATTGTGTTCCCGCCCGCCCTTTCCGGGTTCGGACATAGCCGACGTTCGCAGCGGATCATGCCCGTCCGCAAGCGCCCTTCCGTCTACAGCTATTGACAAATCGCTGCCATCCGGGCCGGACGATTTGCCACACGCCGCGCCGATGCGGAATCGAAAACGCTGGAAAAGTCCGTGAAAGCGAAGAAAAACACGCGGTTTTCTGCTCGGACCGTGAGATTTTTAGGCTTTCGTCATTATTGTTCACTTTACTCCTAATTTGTTGACATTTGTAATTTTGTTCCTTACCCATTGACGGGCTGTTTTGTATTTGGGGCCGCGATGGCGGGAGGAGCCGGCGCGGTGGTCAACAATCAGAAAGGGAGGAAAAAATGACTTTACCGGAAATGAAAGGGCTGCCCGCCGGCAAACGGCGGGCTCTTTGGCTGGCAGGCTCCGCCGCGTTGGCCTTGGCATTGGCGACGGGTTCGCCCCATGCGGAGGAAGCCACAGGGCAAGCGCCGCAACTGAAAGAGATGGTCGATGCCGGCGAACTGCCGCCGGTGGCCGAACGGACGGGCACGCACGCCGAGGTCATCAAGCCGCTCGATGAAATCGGCACCTATGGCGGCGAGTTGCGGATCGGCCTGCGCGGCAGTTCCGACCACAATCACATTCTCCGCGTGGTCGGTCCCCAGGGGCTTGTGCGCTGGGACCCGCAATATACCGAAATCGTTCCGAACGTGGCAGAAAGCTTCGAAGTCGGCGAGGATGCAAAGGTCTTCACCTTTCACCTGCGCGAGGGGATGAAGTGGTCCGACGGCACCCCGTTCACCGCCGACGACGTGCTGTTCAACATGGAGGACCTGGTTCTCAACGACGAATTCGCGCCAACCCCGCTGCGCTATACAACCGACGGCAGCCCGGTCAGCGTGGAAAAGCTTGACGAGCACACGGTGCGCTTCACCTTCACGCAGCCCTACGGCGATTTCCTGGCGGAGCTCGCCAGCCCGCTCGGGCAGCATCCCGTGCTTTACTCCAAGCATTATTGCTCGCAGTTTCACCCGGATTACAACGAAGCCATCGATGAGGCCATCGCCGAAAATGGCGCAACCGACTGGCAGAACCTGTTCCTGCAGAAATGCGGAGACCTGGAAATTCCGGCGCGCTGGGGCAACCCTGACAGGCCGACGCTCGACCCCTGGGTGGTCAAGGAGCCCTATGTCGGCGGCGCGACGCGGGTGGTTATGGAGCGCAACCCCTATTTCTGGCAGATCGATACGGACGGCAACCAGCTTCCCTATATCGACCAGCTCGTCGGCTCCATTGATCAGGATGTCGAAAGCCTCATTCTGGCGGTCATCGGCGGACGCATCGATTTCGGTCTCCGCCACATCGACCCGCCGTCCAACAGGCCCGTTCTGGCGGAAAACCGGGAGGCTGGTGACTACCATTTCTTTGAAGCGGCCCCTCCGGGCGGTTCGAACATGGTGGTCAATCTCAACCTGACCCACAAGGATCCGAAATGGCGGGAGCTCTTCCGGCAAAAGGACTTCAGGGTCGCGCTTTCGCTGGGGATGGACCGCCAGGAGATCATCGATACGGTCATGCTCGGCGATGGCGAAGCATGGCAGCAGGGGCCTTTCGAGGACCATCCCTACTTTCACGAGAAACTTGCAACGCAATATCTGGATTATGACCCGGAGCAGGCCAATGCGCTGCTTGACGGCCTCGGTCTCGACCAACGCGGCCCCGACGGCACCCGTCTCATGCAGGACGGCACCCCCGTCAAGTTTCAGATCGACGTGATCCCAACCTTCGATCCCATGTGGGTCGACGCTTTGCAACTGATGGAACAGCAGTGGCAGGAGATCGGCGTCGATGTCGACGTCAACCCGCTGGAACGCACCTTCTTCTATGAGCGCAGCTCCGTCGCCAACGATCACGATGCCGCCATCTGGAATGCAGAACAGAGCTGGGTTCCCGGCCAGATTCCTCAGCATATCGTTCCGGTTCACCACGACAGCCGCTGGGGCATTGCCTGGCGTGACTGGTACCAGAGCGGCGGAGAAAAGGGCGAAGAGCCGCCCGAGAGCGTGAAGAAGCGCCTCGAACTTTACGATCAGGCCCGCGCGACAGCCGATCCACAGAAGCGTATCGAACTGATGCAGCAGGTCGGCGACATCGCGGCTGAGGAATTCGAGGTGATCGGCCTCTCCAAGGCTGTCCCGACCTATGGCATCGTCAAGAACGGATTGCGCAACGTGCCTGAGTCCATGCCGAGTTCCTGGTACTACGCAACGCCGTCACCGACACTGCCCCAGACCTGGTTCTGGGCAAAACAGCCGTAAGAATCCTGAACCGAACGGCGGCGGCCGAATGAGGGCGCCGCCGTTTAGCACCCTAGCATGAGAGAGCGCCGAAATGCTTTTTGCATACATCCTGCGCAGGATATTCTGGTCGATACCGTTCCTGTTCGCGGTCTCGCTGATCGCCTTCGCACTGATCACCGCGCCGCCGGGCGATTATCTGACCACCTTCGCGGCAACGCTGGCGGCATCGGGCGATGTCGTCGATCAGGCGCGGCTCGACGCGCTGCGTGAGCGCTATGGCTTCGACCAGCCATTCCTTGTCCAGTACTGGCACTGGATCTCGGGCGTCCTTCACGGCGACTTCGGCATTTCCTTCGAGTGGCAGCAACCCGTCTCCACGCTGATCTGGGAACGCATGGCGCTTTCGGTGACGCTGGCGCTGTCGACGCTCGCTTTCACCTGGGCGCTGGCCTTGCCGATCGGCATCTATTCCGCCGTCCGAAAATATTCGATCGGCGATTATGTCTTTTCAACGATCGGCTTCATCGGCCTTGCAACGCCGAACTTCCTGTTCGCGCTGGTGCTCATGTATGTCGCGGTCGTCCATTTCGGGGCCGATGTCTCGGGCCTGTTTTCCGATCAGTATCAAGACGCCCCATGGAGCTGGGGCAAGCTCATCGACCTCGCCAAGCACATCTGGATACCCGTCATCATTCTGGGCACCAGTGCCACGGCAAGTCTTGTCCGCGTCATGCGCGCCAATCTGCTGGATGAGCTTCACCGCCCCTATGTAACGACCGCCCGCGCAAAGGGCCTGTCGGAGTGGCAGTTGATCCTGAAATATCCGGTGCGCATCGCAATCAACCCCTTTGTGTCGACCATTGGCTGGGCCTTTCCGCAGTTGATTTCCGGCGCGGTCATCACCGCCTTCGTGCTCTCGCTGCCAACCGCCGGCCCGCTGATGCTGCAAGCGCTCCTGGCGCAGGACATGTATCTCGCCGGCGCCTTCATCCTTCTTCTTTGCTGCCTGTCGATCGTGGGAATGCTCGTCTCCGACATCCTTCTCGCGCTCATCGACCCGCGCATTCGCTACCGGTGACCCCATGACAGACGAAGCATCTCTCGACCCCCGCTCCATCGTCACCGCCAAGGAGGACCAGGCGTCCCAATGGCGTCTGATCTGGCTCACCTTCCGGCGTCACAAGCTGGCCATGACGGGCCTCGTGATCGTCAGCCTGTTCTATCTGATCGCGATCTTTGCGGAATTCCTGGCGCCGTTCGCGCCGAACCAGACATCGTCCGCCAACATCTTCCACCCGCCACAGGCGCTGCACTTCATTGATGCTAGCGAGGATGGCGGCTGGCGCATCCGCCCCTATGTCACAGGCATGGATTTCAAGCGTGACCCGTTCACGCTGCAGACGACCTATACGGCCAATCCGGACAAGAAGATCTACATAAACATCTTCGGCAAGGGCGAAGCCTACGAGCTCTGGGGCCTCATTCCCATGGAGCGCCATCTGATCGCCCCGGCAGACAGCGCAGAACGCTTCTACCTTCTGGGCGCGGACCGGCTTGGCCGCGACATGCTGAGCCGCATCATCTACGGCACCCGTATCTCCATGTCGATCGGGCTTATCGGCGTCGGACTGAGCCTCTTTCTCGGTCTGCTGCTCGGCGGTATATCGGGCTATTTCGGCGGACGGATCGACATGCTGATCCAGCGCGTCGTCGAGCTTATCCTGGCACTGCCGACCATACCCATCTGGCTGGGCTTAAGCGCGGCCTTGCCGCAAAGCTGGTCACCCTTGACCCGCTATTTCGCGATCACGGTAATCCTTTCATTGGTCGCCTGGACGGAACTGGCACGCGTGGTGCGCGGGCGCTTTCTGGCGCTCCGAACCGAGGATTTCGTCACCGCCGCCCGGCTTGACGGCGGCAGTCAGGGGCGCATCATCTTCCGGCACATGATGCCCTCCATGGTCAGCCACATCATCGCCTCGGTGACGCTGGCAATCCCGGTCATGATCATTGCCGAGACCTCCCTCTCCTTTCTCGGACTGGGACTGATGCCGCCGACGATTTCCTGGGGCGTTCTCCTGAAGGAAGCGCAGAATGTCCGCTCGATCGCGCAGGCCCCGTGGCTGTTCGCGCCGGGCGGTGCGGTCTGCCTTGCCGTTCTGGCGCTCAACTTCCTCGGTGACGGTCTGCGGGATGCCGCCGATCCGTATTCCCAGGTCACGCATTGAAGCGAGTTTGCACATGACCCAGTCGAACGAAGAGACCGTTCTCGAGATCAAGAACCTGACGACGGAGTTTCCCGGCCGCGAGCAGAACTTTCGCGCCGTGGACGATGTCTCGATCGAACTTCATGCCGGCAAGACGCTTTGCGTCGTCGGCGAAAGCGGCTCAGGCAAGAGCGTGATGTCGCGGTCGATCCTGCAGATCGTGGACAAGCCCGGCCGGATCGCCGGGGGCCAGATCCTGCTCCACCGACACCGCACGGCCAAGGGCAGCGGGGAGGAAGAGGTAATCGACCTTGTCCAGCTCGACCCCAAATCGCAGGCGATCCGCAACATCCGCGGCCGCGATATCGCGATGATCTTTCAGGAGCCGATGAGTTCGCTCTCGCCGGTTCACCGGATTGGCGACCAGATTGGCGAAGCGATCCGCCTGCACGAGCATGTCAGCAAGAAGGAGGCGCGCCTGCGCACGCTCGAACTGCTGCGCAAGGTCGAAATTCCGCGACCCGAGACCGCCATCGACGCCTACCCCTTCGAATATTCAGGCGGCATGCGGCAGCGGGCGATGATCGCCATGGCGCTCGCCTGCAATCCGTCGGTGCTGATCGCCGACGAGCCGACCACGGCGCTGGACGTGACCATCCAGGCCGAAATCCTGGCGCTGATCCGCTCGCTGCAGAAATCCAGCAACATGGCCGTGCTGTTCATCACGCATGACATGGGCGTGGTGGCGGAAATCGCCGACGAGATCGCGGTGATGCGCTTCGGCAAGGTGGTCGAGCGCGGCGATGTTCACGCGATCTTCGAAAACCCGCAGCACGACTATACCAAGCGCTTGCTGTCGGCGGTGCGCGAACTCGACAATCCCTCGCAGCGCCGCCTAGCCATGCGCGAAAGTCGCCCGGTGGGAGCGCCGTGCCTGGTTTCGGACGGTATCCGCAAGGAATTCTACTACAATCACGGCTTTCTGGGGCGCAAGCGCGGCAGCATTGTTGGCGTCGATACCGCCAGTCTCGAGCTCCGCACCGGCGAAAATCTCGGCATTGTCGGCGAGAGCGGCTCGGGCAAGACCACGCTGGGGCGCTGCCTGCAGCGCGTTTACAATGTCACCGATGGTCGCGTGCTTTACACCAATGCCGAGGGCAGGACGACCGATCTGGCGCCGCTCGGCGACAACCAGCTCAAGCCCTATTGGCGCGATATTCGCACCGTGTTCCAGGACCCCTTCGCCTCGCTCAACCCGCGCATGACGGTCGGGCAGATCATCGCCGAGCCGCTGGTGGTCGAAGGCAAGCTGACAACCGCGCAGATACGCGACCGGGTGATGGAACTGCTCGAACTTGTAGGCCTGCCGACGCTTGCCTATTCGCGCTTTCCGCATGCCTTTTCGGGCGGCCAGCGTCAGCGCATCTCCATTGCCCGCGCGATTGCGCCCAATCCGCGGATCATCATCGCGGATGAGGCGACATCGGCGCTCGATGTCAGCCTGCGCACGCAGATTCTCGACCTGCTGCTCGATCTTCAGGACAAGCTGCATCTCAGCTACATCCTGATCAGCCACGACATTGCCGTCATCCGCTATTTCTGTGATCGTCTCGCCGTCATGTACAAGGGGCGGATCGTCGAGACCGGCGACACGGAAGAGGTCTGCACCAATCCGCAGCACGATTACACCAAGGCTCTTCTATCTGCCGTGCCGTCCGCCGATCCGCGCCGACGCGGCATGGCGCAGCGTTTCCGCTATCAGGAAGCAAACTGAGGACGTTTCATGAAAATTACCGATATCAAAACCTATCTGATGCAGGTTGGCGCCCGGCCCGGCCTGAGCGGTGCCGAGGGCTCGTTTCGCGGATCGCGCAACTGGCTGTTCGTCAGGATAGAGACGGATGAAGGCATCAGCGGCATCGGCGAGTGCTCGGGCTGGCCGCGCGTCATCGAGCGCGCCGTCCTTGATTATCGCTCCATCCTGATCGGCGAAGATCCCCGCGACATCGACCGACTGTGGCAACGCCTGTTCGTGGGCTCGATGGGGCACGGCATGGTTGGAACCGTGGGCGGGGGCGCGCTCACCGGTATTGAAATGGCGCTATGGGACATCAAGGGCAAGGCACTCGGCCAGCCTGTCTGGAACCTTCTCGGCGGAAGGTTCCGCGATCGCATTCAGGTCTATGGCCACGCCAAGAAACCGGAACGCGCCCGCGAATTGCTGGAGCGCGGCTACAAGGCCGTGAAGGTTGGCTTCACCGGCGCTGTCGACCTCGACCTCGTCGGGGCGATCCGCGATACGATCGGACCCGATATTGATCTGATGGTCGATGCCCATGGGCCATCCTGGATGACCACGCGCGACGCGATCCTGGTGGGCCGCGAACTCGAGCAGCACGACCTTCTGTTCTACGAGGACCCGATCGCGCCGGAAAATCTCGACGCTCTGGAACGGGTGCGCGATCAGGTGGCGATACCGCTGGCTGCCGGCGAGCGGGTCAGCACGATCTACGGCATCCGTCCCTACGTCCAGCGCCAGCTCGTCGATGTGATCCAGCCGGATACCGGCCGCGCCGGCGGCATCACCCAGATGCGCAAGATGGCGGCCATGGCCGAGTCGAACTACATCACCATGGCGCCGCATTCCGGCTCGCTCGGACCCGTCGCGGAATTTGCCGCGCTGCACGTCATGGCCACCATCCCGAACGCGCTCATGCTCGAGCGTGTCGAGTTCGACTGGCAGGGCCGCTATGAGGTTGTCGATCCGGTGCTGAAGGTCGAGGACGGCCATCTGCCCGTGCCGGACGCGCCGGGGCTCGGCGTGGAACTGGTCGAGGAGGAGATCGCCAGATATCCGAGCGAGCGCAACGTCTCGGACATGCCCCAGAATGATGGCGCCTACGAGCCGGGCACGGTCGATGAATGTGTCTACTTCCAGACGCGTCTGCGCCGCGGTTCGCGCCTCCGGCTGAAAAGAACCGGCGACAAATAGCCGTTTCAGAATCGCCAGCAAATACGGCCGGGGAATGCTCCCCGGCCTTTTTCGCCCTTGAACCATGATTTCCGCTCGGAATGGCCGATAAAAGCGCGGCAGGCTTTTCAGCTAAAAAACCGACATCCTCTTTCCCGACCCTCTTTTTCAGCGCCCTCGTGGGAAAGCCGCCTCGCCTCCGCTAGAGCATTTCCGGTGAAAACAGAATCACCAGAAATGCTCTATCTATTTGTTTTGGCGCATTTTCGCGGACGTCAGGTGATTCCACCTGACTGCGAAATGCTCTAGCGAATACGTATGGGGCCCTGGTAGTCGGTGGCAACAAACCTCCCGCCCTGATAGAACGCCTCGACCTCGCTTTCATCGCTTTCGGCAAAAGCTTCGGGTGCGGCGCGTTCGACAATCATGTCAACGGGAGCGTAGCCAAGCTTTTCTGCCGCGGAATTGTCCCACCAGCTTCCGCCGCCCTTCGAAACGCCGAATACGGTCGTGACATCGACGTCTTCGTGGGTCAGACCGATGAGAACCAGTTGCCGCAGGTCCGCCGGGCTGACCCAGATTTCCAGAGCACGCGGCGTCTTTGGACGATCGGCCGAATTGCCGATGCGGATAATGAAACTCCTGAGTCCGTATTTGTCGTAATAGAGTCCTGCCAGAAGTTCGCTCCAGCATTTTGACAGACCGTAAAGCCCGTCCGGCCGCATCGGACTTTCCGGCGAAACCCGGGTGGTGCGGGGATAAAACCCGACGGCATGATTACTGGACCCGAGCACGATCCGGCCGATGCCGGCGACCCGCGCGGCCTCGTAAACAGTGGAAGTTCCGCGCACATTGATTTCCAGAATATCGTCAAGCGACGCTTCCCTGGGGATACCGGCGAGGTGAACAAGCCCGTCCAAACCGGCAAAAGCCGTCTCGAGCGAGGCCTGGTCCAGCATGTCGACGGCGCGGAATTCCTCGTTTTCAGCGAGTTCGGACGGGGCGTTCAGGTCCAGGACGCGGATCGACCTCACCCTTTTCGACAGCTCGCGCCGCAGAGCCGTCCCGACACGCCCGGACCCGCCCACAATTCCGATATTCATCTGACCAATTTCGGGCATGAGGCCTGTCTCCGCTTGTTTCAATTGATTGTTTTTATATGAATATTGCGATTATTGTCAATATTTGTAAAGATAAGGTTCAGATCGGACAATACCTGTCACGAGGCCAGCTCAGAAAGATCGATCGTGCATGAATAAAGAAAACAGAACGCCCGCCGAACAGCAATTAACGATCTCCCGTGGCGGCCTGACGATTGAAGTCTCCGAATATGGCGCCCGGCTGACCAGGTGCCTCGTGCCGGCGAGTGACGGCAGCATTGCCGATGTCGCGCCCGGCATGGACAGTGCGGAAGATTATGCGGCACGCGGCGGAACCATGGGCGCGGTTCTGGGTCGCTATGGCAACATCATCAGCGACGCCAAGGTCGAGATCGGCGGAAAGACATACGCCCTGTCGGCCAACAGGCCACCGCACAGCATGCATGGCGGGGCCGGCAATTTCGGAACCCGGTTCTGGAGCGGCGACAAGATCGACGCCGGTACGATCCGCCTGTCGCTGGAAAGCCCCGACGGCGACCAGGGATGGCCCGGCCGCGTGCGCGCGGCAGTCGAATATGGGCTGAGCGAAAACCGCGAACTGACGATCGAAATGACGGCGCACTCAGACCGTGACACCTATCTCAACATGCTTTTCCACGGCTACTGGAACCTTCGCGGCCATGGCTCGGGTTCCGTGCGGTGCCACCGTCTCAGGATTGCCGCCGATCACTATCTCCCCAAACGGGCGGATGGAGCGCCCGATGGGCGGATGATGTCTGTCACAGACACGCCGTTTGATTTCACGCAGGCACGGGAGATCGGCGAGGGCATAGACCGGCTTGGACGCGGTTACGCCCACAATCTCTGCCTTGACCGGAAAGCGCCGGAAGCGCTGGGGGAAGTTGTCAGACTGGCCGATCCCTCAAGCGGACGCGCGCTGGCGCTTTCAACCGACCAACCCGGCGTCCAGCTTTTTACCGCCAATCTATGGTCGGGGCTGAAAGGCAAGGGCGGCGCGATCTACAACGCCCATGACGCGGTGGCGCTGGAAACCCAGCTTTATCCCAACACCCCGAACACGCCGTCCTTCAAGCCGCAGCTCATTCGGGCCGGAGAGACCTACAGACACCGCATGGTCATCGCGTTCCACGCGCTCGATCCGGCAAATATCGATAATTTTCTGAATGCGCCGTTTTGAGACGCAGCCCGCCTCTGGGCCGTTGCCTCAGATGCCCTCGAACATGCGCTTTCTGGCATTGACGATATGGTTCTTCATGGCGTCAAAGGCGTCATCTTCCTTCTGCGCCTTGATCGCCTTCACGATCATCTCATGTTCCTGCTGGACGGCGCGGAGATGCGGCTCGGACCGGCGCATGCTCAGGCTCCTGGTGACATTCATACCGGCGATGACGTGTGAACGCAGCGAAGCCTCGATGGAACTGTGATAGTGATTTTTCGTCGCGATCGCGATGGCATTGTGCAGCTCGAAATCTTCCTCGGCCCCGAGCCGTCCTTCGGCAACGCACTTGTCCAGCACGGCCATCGCCTCATCGATGCGCGCGAGATCCTCGTTATCGCGCCGAAGCGCTGCCAGCGCCGCCGTTGCGGGCTCAAGGCCCGCCCGGAACTCGAAGCAGCGCTGAACATCGGCGAGCGACCCCACCGGCACCAGTTGCAGCACCTCGACATCGGGCCGCCGCTGAACATAGGAACCGGACCCCTGACGGGAGACGATCAGCCCGTCATCGCGCAAGCGCTGCAAGGCCTCTCGAACAACAGGACGCGAGGCCTCGAACCGCTCCGACAGATCCATTTCGGAGGGAAGGCGACTCTTGACCGGAAACACATTGCTGGCGATCAGTTCAACGATCTTCTCGTAGACGACGCCGCTCATGCGACCGTTTATATGCGTTTCCGACTGTTCTTCATCCAAGGTCGCTGCCATGCCTTCTTTCCGGTTTAGCGTCCGTTTTTCTGCCGCCAGTCGCCGAAAGCCTTCTGCGCTTCTTCATCGGGCGGATAGATACCAAAAATTGACGAACCTTCCACAACTTTCTCATATACGAAGTCCTCGAAAGCGGTCTGCTCGAACGCCTCGTCTGCGACTTCCTGCGCAATATGCTGGGGAATAACTACCACACCTTCCTGATCGCCGACAATGATGTCACCGGGGAAGACGGGAACATCGCCGCAGCCAATCGGTACATTTATGTCAGTTGCGTGATGGCGGATCAGATTGGTCGGGGCGGAGGGCGTCCGATGGTAGGACGGAAAGGGCAGCTTGGCGATGTCGGGCGTATCGCGGAAGCCGCCATCGGTGACGATGCCGGCAACACCGCGCTTGTAAAGTCGGGTGACGAGAATACCGCCGGCCGAGGCGGCCGAAGGATCCTTGCGGCTGTCGATGACCATCACCGCGCCGGCGGGGCATTCCTCGATGGCCTTGCGCTGCGGATGTTCGCGGTCCTCGAACACCTTGATGTCATCGAGATCTTCGCGCGCAGGGATATAGCGCAGCGTATAAGCTGGCCCGACCATGCGCGGGGCGTCAGGGTTGATCAGGCCCGACCCACAGATGAAGGTGTTCCGGAAACCGCGCTTAAACAGCACTGTCGTCAGCGTGGCTGTCGAGATCGACATCAGCTTCACGCGCATATCTTCATTCATCACAGGCATCGAAAACTCCTCCGTGCATTTTCCTCGATGGGCATTCCGGGACAGTCTCGTACGTGCCCGCAGCGCATGATCGACCTCTAGTTTGATTTGACGTAAATTGTCAATAGTTGTAATGGGTATTGAACCTTATACGTTCGCTCCATCAATGAAAGGAAACGCGGCATGAGGCCTCTTCCCCATCCGGAACAGGTTTATCTCAAATTTCCTTTTTTCAGTATTTTAAGGCGTCTTTTCATATGATTCAGGGCGATTTCATATCGTGAGATATGGCAACAACAAGGCACGGAAATGAGCCTGTCACTACCACGATGCGACCAGTGACATGATTTCAAAATTGACAAATTTTATAATGATGATCACCATTTTCGCTGTGATGAACAAGGGAGAGTAGCATGCAGTTGGCATTCATTGGTCTCGGCACCATGGGACGCCCCATGGTCGAACACATTCTGGCGGCGGGCATCCAGACGCGGTGCAGCCGCATCAAGCCCGTGTCCGAATACCTTCTCGAACGCGGCGCCGTCGCCGCATCGTCTCCGGCAGAAGCGGCGAAGGACGCCGATATCGTCATTTTAATGTTGCCCGACACCCCGGATGTCGAAGCGGTTCTGTTCGGCCCTGACGGTGTTGCCGAAACGCTGACGGAAGGCAGCCTTGTCATCGACATGAGCTCGATTTCGCCAGTTGCCACCAAAGAATTCGCGCGCCGTATCAAGGACATGGGCGCAGGCTATCTCGATGCCCCGGTCTCGGGCGGCGATGTCGGCGCGCGGGCGGCATCGCTCTCGATCATGGCCGGCGGCAGCGAGGCTGATTTCGAACGCGCTCTGCCGGTGCTGAAACTGATGGGCAAGAACATCACCCGGGTCGGTGATGTCGGCGCCGGACAGGTCTGCAAGGTTGCCAACCAGGTTATTGTCGGACTCACGATCGAAGCCGTCTCCGAGGCGTTCCTGCTGGCCGAGCGCGCGGGCGCGGACGTGGCGAAAGTGCGGGATGCGCTGATGGGCGGCTTTGCCCAGTCGCGCATTCTCGAGGTTCACGGCCAACGGATGATCGACGGCGCGTTCGAACCCGGATTTGCGATGCGCCTGCACCGCAAGGATCTCAACATCGCCCATGACGTCGCCCGTTCGCTCGATTTTTCGCTTCCCAATACGGCCTCGACAATCCAGCTCATGAATGCCGGCCTGTCGCAGGGCCTGGCCGACAAGGATCATTCGGCCCTCCTGTCGGTGCTCCGCAACATCTCCCCGGGTGGTAACGCCGCCTCCTGAGGTGGCCGCCCAAACCACTGGCTCACCATCCGCGCCGGACAAAAGCCGCCAAAGGCCTCGCCCGGCGCAGGCGCGACATATGCTATAGCCCTTACAACCGCAACAATGGATAACGAGGACCCCGAAATGCAGACAATCACGACACTGGACATCACGGATGCGCGCAAGCTGATTGAAGGCGCGCGCAACCATGCCGACAAGATCGGCGTGCCGATGTGCATCGCGGTCACCGACAACGCCGGCAATCTGATCGCCTTCGAGCGAATGGAAGGCGGCAAGGTGACGAGCACGACGATTGCCATCGACAAGGCGTATACGGCCGCCGCCGCCCGCAAGGCGACACATGAATATGGCGAGGCCAGCCAGCCCGGTAAACCGGCCTACGGGATAAACTCCGCCATTGGCGGCAGGCTGATGGTGGTGGCCGGCGGACTGCCGGTGACGGCGGACGGCACGGTGGTCGGAGCCATCGGCATCAGCTCCGGCACGCCAACCCAGGATCTGGAAGTAGCACGCGCGGCGCTCGCGCACTTTTCGGCCTGAAAAACGACCAGCCTCGCCAGCAAGCTTCAAAAAAGGGAACATTCAATGACGTCTGCACTGAGAGGAAAACACCTCATCGCCGGTGAATGGGTCGGCAGCGAAACACGGTTTTCGTCCGAACCTTCCACCGGCCCGGCCCGTGAATTTTCGGCCGGGACGCCCGAGCTGGTCGACCGCGCGGCAAAGGCTGCCGAGGAGGCCTTCTGGTCCTACGGTTACACAGGCCGGGCAAAACGCGCGGCATTCCTCCGCGCCATCGCCGACGAGATCGAGGCTCGCGCCGACGCCATAACCGAAATCGGAACGGAGGAAACCGGGTTGCCTGCGGCACGTCTCAACGGCGAACGGGGCCGCACCACCGGCCAGTTGCGCCTGTTCGCGGACCACATAGAAAAAGGCGATTACCTCGATCGACGCCACGACGAGGCCATGCCGGAGCGCAAACCGGCGCCGCGCCCAGACCTGCAGATGGTGCAGCGACCCATCGGTCCGGTCGCCGTGTTCGGCGCTTCCAACTTTCCCCTCGCATTCTCCACAGCCGGCGGCGACACCGCCGCCGCCCTTGCCGCCGGCTGCCCGGTCGTGGTCAAGGGCCACTCCGCCCATCCCGGCACCAGCGAGATCGTCGCCGACGCCATCGATGCTGCACGCCGCCGGTGCGATCTCGCGCCGGGCGTGTTCTCGCTCATCCAGGGCGGCAACCGGGATGTGGGAACGGCGCTGGTCCAGCACCCCTGCATTCAGGCCGTAGGCTTCACCGGATCGCTCGGGGGCGGTCGCGCGCTGTTCGATCTGTGCGCCTCACGGCCGGAGCCGATCCCGTTTTTCGGCGAGCTTGGCTCGGTCAACCCGATGTTTCTGCTGCCGGCGGCCGTAGCGGCACGCGGGTCCGATATCGGCAAGGGCTGGGCGGCATCGCTCGCCATGGGCGCCGGACAATTCTGCACCAATCCGGGCATCGCCTTCGTGATCGACGGCAAGGGGGCCGATGATTTCATCGCTGCCGCCGGAGAAGCGCTGGCGCAAACGCCGCCGCAGACGATGCTGACCGACGGCATTGCCTCGGCCTATCGCGAAGGGCGCGAGCGCGTGAGGAAAGGCAGCGGCGTACGCGAACTCCTCGAGACATCCTGTTCCGGGCGCAGCGCGACGCCCTATCTTTACGAAACCGACGCGGAGAGCTGGTTCGAAAACCATGCGCTTGCCGAAGAGGTCTTCGGACCCCTCGGACTTGTCGTCCGCCTGCAATCGGAAGATCAGATGCGGCGGATCGCGACGTCGCTCAAGGGACAGCTGACCTGCACCATCCACATGGACGGAGCGGATTCCGGGCTCGCACGCTCCCTGATGCCCGTTCTGGAGCGCAAGGCCGGGCGGGTGCTTGCCAACGGCTTTCCGACCGGCGTGGAGGTGGTCGATTCCATGGTGCATGGCGGCCCTTATCCGGCCTCCACCAATTTCGGCCACACATCGGTCGGCACGCTGTCGATCCGGCGCTTCCTGAGGCCGGTCTGCTATCAGGATGTCCCCGAAGATTTGCTGCCGGCCGATCTGGCCGGTCGGGACTGACATCGCCCGGAGATGACGTTTAGCCGCCGCCGCCCTTTCCGGGAGGCGGCGGCCATATGCGGGTCTCTCGGTTGCCTCGGCGGATTAGGTCTCGTCTTCAGTCTGCACCGTCGCGCTATAGGCCGCCATGGCCGCCATGTTGACGATGTCGGCATCGCGCGCGCCGAGCGAGACGATCTGCACCGGCTTGTCGAGCCCCACCAGAAGCGGACCGATGACCGTCGAGCCGCCCAGTTCCTGCAGCATCTTGGTTGCGATCGAGGCGGAGTGGAAGGCCGGCATGACGAGCACATTGGCCGGACCCGAAAGCCGGCAGAACGGATATTGCCGCATGCGTTCGGCGTTCAGCGCCACATCGGCCGCCATCTCGCCGTCATACTCGAAATCGACGCCGCGCTCGTCGAGAATACGCACAGCATCGCGCACCTGGCTCGCGCGCTCGCCGCGCGGGTGGCCGAAGGTTGAGTAGGCAAGCATGGCGATGCGCGGCTCGTAGCCCATATGGCGGGCCATGGAGGCGGCCTCCTCGGCGATATCTGCAAGCTCGGCGGCGTTCGGGGTGTCGTGAACGGCCGTATCGGCCACCAGCACGGTGCGGCCATGGCAAAGCGCCAGCGAAAGGCCGATCACGCGATGCCCGGGACGGGCATCGATCACGCGCCGCACATCGGAGAGCGCGGTGGAATAGTTGCGCGTCACCCCGGTCACCATGCCGTCGGCATCGCCGAGCGCCACCATGGTGGCGGCGAAGTGGTTGCGGTCATTGTTGATGAGCCGCTGGCAATCGCGGAACAGAAAGCCGTCGCGCTGCAGCCTCTTGTAGAGATGCGCGGTATAATCGGCGTTGCGATGGGAAAGCGAGGCGTTGATCAGCTCGATGCCGGGGCGCTCGATATCGGCGCCGGCCTGTTGGGCAGCCTTGCGCACCAGATCCTCGCGACCAAGCAGGATGGCGGTGCCAAGCTTCTGGTTCACGAAGGAGATCGCGGCACGGATCATCTGCTCCTCTTCACCCTCGGTAAAGACAATGCGCTTCGGCTGGCGGCGAACCCGCTCATAGACGCGCTGCATGGTCGAGGCGATCGGATCGCGCCGGGCCGACAGCACGCGCTCATAGTCCTCGAAATCGGTGATTTCGCGCCGCGCAACGCCCGATTCCATCGCCGCCCGCGCGACGGCCACCGGGATGGCGGAGATCAGGCGCGGATCGAAGGGAACCGGGATGATGTAACCGGGCCCGAATTTCGGCCGGTTGCCGGCATAGGCTGCGGCGACATCGTCAGGCACGTCCTCACGCGCGAGTGCGGCAAGCGCCCGTGCGGCGGCCACCTTCATCGCCTCGTTGATTTCGGTTGCGCGCACATCGAGCGCGCCCCTGAAGATGTAAGGAAAGCCCAGAACATTGTTGACCTGGTTGGGATAATCCGACCGGCCCGTCGCCATGATCGCATCCGAGCGAATGGCGGCGACATCCTCCGGCGCAATTTCCGGATCGGGATTGGCCATTGCGAAAATGACCGGATTCGGCGCCATGGTGGCGACCATGTCCTGCGTCAGCGCGCCTTTGACGGAAAGGCCGAGGAAAACATCGGCACCGTCGACGGCGTCTGCCAGCGAGCGTCGGTCGGTACTGACGGCATGGGCCGATTTCCACTGGTTCATGCCGTCATTGCGCCCCTCATGGACAACGCCCTTGCTGTCGCAGAGGATGATGTTGTCATGAGGCGTTCCCATGGCCTTCAGCAGCTCGATACAGGCAATCGCGGCCGCCCCCGCGCCGTTGCACACGATCCTGGTCGACGCGAGGTCGCGGCCGGTCAGGTGCAGCGCGTTGATCAGTCCCGCCGCGGCGATGATGGCCGTGCCGTGCTGGTCGTCGTGGAAAACCGGAATGTCCATCGCCTCGCGCAGGCGCTGTTCGATGATGAAGCAATCCGGCGCCTTGATATCCTCAAGATTGATGCCGCCGAAGGAGGGGCCGAGCAACCTGACACAGTTGACGAAGGCATCGATATCGGTGGTGTCGACCTCAAGATCGATGGAATCGATGTCGGCAAAACACTTGAACAGCGCCGCCTTGCCTTCCATCACCGGCTTGGAGGCAAGCGCGCCGAGATTGCCAAGACCCAGGATCGCGGTCCCGTTGGAAATGACGGCGACCATGTTGCCCCGCGTGGTGTAGTCGAAGGCGCGATCCGGATCTTCCGCGATTGCCCGGACCGGCACGGCCACGCCCGGCGAATAGGCAAGCGAAAGATCGCGCTGGGTCGCCATCGGCTTCGAGGGCGTGATTTCCAGCTTGCCCGGACGCCCGCGCGCATGAAAATCGAGCGCCTCCTGCTCGGCCGGGCGCGGCCGGGCGTGTTTTTCCTGACGATCATCGTCGCTGCTTTTCTGTCGCATGATGGGCCCCTCCGTCCTGGCTGCAAAAGAATGGCAGGCAGGGTTAGGCGCGGCCGGTCGGGATGTCAATAAACGTAAGGCGGCATAAGTCTTTCTACGCGCGGGAGCAGAGACCTGGCGGGGAACGGGGCCCACGGCCTGCCATCACCGCGGAGCGAAGCGCCCAGATGTCTAAATCTTCTCAGGTTTCAGACGGCTGGCCCTTCCCTGTCAGCCCCTGCCGCCGCGTTCCCGGGCCACGCTTGCGAGGACTGCGCACGCCGCAATAATGGCGGAACCCGGAACCATGTAGAGGCATGTTGTTTAAATTGGTAAATAATTGTAGTTTGATTCCCAACCATGGCAGGCGTCCGATGCCTGTCGGGAGGAATAGCCTGCGCCATGCGTGCAGGCAAAGAGGAGACCGGTTCAAAGTGATCGCCACACCATCCGAGGTCCGCATCGAAGAGGTGCTTTTCACGCTCGCGCTGCCGGAAGACGCGCTCCGCGAGGTCGAGGCGGTTCTGGCCCCGACAAGGATCATCTTTGCAACCCCCGATGACGATGCGACGATCAGAAAAGCACTCGAAACCGTCGATGTCGCCGTCGTGCAATCCGACATAGACGAGCGGTTTCTTGCCGGCCCGAAGCTGAAATGGGTCCATTGCGGCCATTCCGGGCTGACGAAATCCGCCATGCCGGGTGTGTTCGAAAAGGGGATCGTGGTCACCGGGTCGGCGGGCCGTTCGGCCGAAGCGCTTGCCCAGCATGCCTTCTACTTCGCGCTCGCGCTGACATTCGACGCCAGACGGCTGATCGAATGTCAGGCGGCGCATATCTGGCGGGGCATCCCCGGCTATGACGAAAGACTTGGTCTTGCCGGAAAGACGCTCGGCATTGTCGGGCTAGGCCATACCGGCGCGGCAATGGCGGCGCTCGGCAAGGCGTTCCAGATGAATGTCATCGCCTATACCCGCAGCGCGCGCGCCGACACGCCGCCGAATGTCGACAGGCTCATTTGCGCCGATGCGGGCGGCAGCCTCGACACGTTGATCGAGGGCGCGGACGTGATCATGCTTGCCACGCAGCTCAATGACGAAACCCATCATCTGTTTTCCGCCCGCGAGTTCGCGCTGATGCGCCCTTCTGCGTTCATCATCAACATGGCGCGCGGACCGGTGATCGACGAGGAGGCGCTGACTGCGGCGTTGCGCTCCGGGGCGATCGCGGGCGCGGGGCTTGACGTGTTCGACCAAGAGCCCCTGTCCCCGGATGCGCCGATCTGGGATGCGCCCAACGTGCTGATCACCCCACATATGACCCCTGCCCTGCCGGACAGGGCAAGGCGCGTCGCCGAAATCCTGCTGGAAAACATCCGGCGCTACCGGGCGGGCGAGCCGATGCTGAACCAGCTTACCAGCCGCGATGTCTACTCGAAACGTGTCTGAGCGGGCGGTTTTGCCGTAAATATGTTTTGGGCCCGGCGCCATGTTGGCGCTGCGCAAAAGAGTGTGAGACTGAAAATGACGACAATATCGGCGGATGTGTTCTCGATGACGCCGTGCCGGGTGGGCGAAAGCCCCGTCTGGGACGATGCCCGCAAACGCCTGCTCTGGGTCGATATTCCCAAAGGGCGCATTCACGCCAAGGGCGAGGATGGGGGCGCGGAGACATACTGGGACTTGCCGGAGCCGGTCGGATCGTTCGGCCTGACGGATGACGACCGGCTGGTGGTTGCCATGGCCTCCGGCGTTTATCTCTTCGCGCCCGATACGGGAAAGCTCGACTGCCTTGTCGAACCCGAACCCGGAGAATATGCGCGCCCTGCCAAAAACCGCCTCAATGACGGCAAGGTTGGGCCGGATGGCGCATTCTGGGTGGGCAGTATGCACCGGGACAAGCCGACGGCGGCGCTCTGGCGCGTCACCGCGGATGGAAGGGCCGAACGCAAGATCCGGGACCTCAGCACCTCCAACGGGCTGGCGTTCTCGGCTGACGGAAGGATGCTGTTTCACTCCGACTCCAGGCAGCGCTGGATCGAGCGCTGGCGGCTGGACCCGCAAACGGGCGCAATCAGCGAACGCACCCGCATCGCCGATCTTGAGGAAGAGGATGGCAGGCCGGACGGGGCGGCAACGGATCAGGAAGGCCGCTACTGGAGCGCCGGCGTTTCCGCCGGTCGTCTCAACTGCTTCAGCCCCGAGGGCGAACTTCTCAAGTCCATCCCGGTCCCACCTGATGCTCCGACAATGCCCTGTTTCGGCGGCAGCGACATGAAGACGCTCTTCTTCACCAGCCTGCGGCGGCCCGAAAGCCAAAACCCCAATTGCGGCCTGGTCTTCAGCCTTCGCGTCGATGTGCCCGGCGTTCCCGTTCATCGGTTCAGGACCTGAGATCGACGGCCGCAATTCTTCAAACAGCCGCCTGGACAATTCAAGGACATAGCATGCCCCATAGAGAAAGCGAGGCCGCCCGAGAGGCCGGTGCCGAGCCGGTGAAGCCTGCCAGCGCGCAGACCGTGGTGATAACAGGCGGCGCCGGAAAGATTGGCCGCGCCAGCCGCAAGCATCTTTCCGGAAAGCTTAAAGCAATCCGCGTCGTCGATATCGTCGAGCCGGACGACCTTGCGGAAAACGAAAGCTGGCATCGGGTCGATATCTGCGATCCGGAAGCGGTTCGGCAGGCTCTGGACGGGGCCGATAGCGTCGTCCATCTCGCCGGCTATCCCAATGAGCGGTCGATCGACGAGATATTCCGCGTCAACGTGATGGGCACCCACAACATCTACGAAGCGGCGCGGCAGACCGGCGTCAATCGCATCGTCTTCGGTTCGTCCAACCACACCGTTGGCTTTTATCCACGCTCCGCCAGGATCTCCCCGCAGGACGCCATGCGACCAGACACCTTCTACGGCCTTGGCAAATGCTGGAGCGAGCTTCAGGCCGGCCTCTATTTCGAGCGCTATGGCATCCAGACCCTCAGCATCCGGATCGGCAACGCCACCGCCGGCATTTTCGACGAGCGCTCGCGGGTGACCTGGCTCGGAGATCGCGATTTCGCGGAGCTCGTCCGCATCGGTCTCGAACACCCCGATATCGATTGCACGACGGTGTTCGGAGTCTCCAAGAGCGATCAGACATGGTGGGACAATTCAAATGCGCAGGCCCTGGGCTATTGCCCGCAGCAGGATGCGGAGACAGACGCTGCACCGGGGCCAAGCCGACTGGCGGTAACCGCATTTCCGGAGATCAACGACTACTTCCAGGGCGGACGTTACTGCGTGATCGACCATGACGGCCAGGTTCGCCGACGTCGCTGGACCTGAGCCGCGACGCCGTCAGCGCGTGGCGGCCGGCTAACGCTTCGCGCTCAGCTTCTCGGCGATCATCGCGTCGATGCTGTCTTCAACCAGCGACATCGGCACAGGCCCGAGCCCCATGATGCGGTCGTGAAATACGCGGATGTCGAAATCCGACTTGAGCGTATTTTCGGCCCCGGCACGCGCCCGCTCGATCGCCATCATGCCAAGATAATAGCCGAGCGCCTGCCCCGGCCAGCTGATATAGCGGCGCAATTCCGCCTCCATGGCGCGCGGGTGCAGGCCGGTATTACAGATCAGATAATCCAGCGCCCGCTCGTAGGACCAGCCCTTCGCATGGATGCCGACATCGACGACCATGCGCACGGCGCGCAGCGCCAGAGAACTCCACATGCCGAAAAGCTCATAGGGCGTCTCATAGACGCCCATCTCGATGCCGAGCGTCTTTTCGCAGTAGAGCGCCCAGGCATTGCCATAGGCAATGCTGTAGGTCTTGGCGCGAAAGTCCGGCCGGTCGGGATTTTCCGCCGCCAGCGCGGTCTGGAAGCAATGTCCGGGAACGGCCTCGTGAAGGGTGAGGTCGGGCAGGAGATAGAGCGGCCGTGACGGCAGGTCGTAGGTGTTGAGCAGAAACAGGCCGGGGGCGCCCGTGCCGGCCGGAAAATTCGGCGCGATATCATCCGGAACCGGCTCAATCGCGTAACGGCCTCGGGGCAGAACGCCGAAGAACAGGTGGAGCTTGCCCTCGATCCGCCGCGCGATCCAGGACGCCCGCATCAGCAATTCCTCAGGCGTTCGGGCGTAGAATTCCGGCGCTGTTTCCAGTTGCTTGACGAAGGCGGCAATATCGCCCGAAAAGCCCGTTTCGCGCATCGCCTCGGTCATCTTCGACCGGCACAGCTCGACTTCCGCCAGGCCCGCCTCGAAGACGGCCTCCGGCGTCGTCTCGAGCGTCGTGAACTCGCGCAGCCTGCTCTCGTAGTAGGCGCGCCCGCCGGGAAGGTCGCATGCGGCGATCACGTCCGTCGCCGCCGACAGATAGGTCGACCTCATGAAGGTCAGAAGCGCTTCATGGGCGGGTAGAACGGCATCGCGAATGGTATCGAGCGCGGCCTCACGCAGCGCTTCCCGGGTCGCGGCCGGCATCTGCGGCGGCAACGCCTTGAAGGGCTTGTAGTAATCGGTTTCGGCGGGCGACTGGCGCACGAAGGATTCCAGCGATTTCAGGCATTGCGGCACGATCCGCGCCGGCTGGGAGAAGCCGCGCGCGAGACCGTCTTTCATGACCTCCATCATTTCCTCGAAATAACGCGGCACATCGACCATCATCGCAAGCGCCGTGCGGTATTTGTCCTCGCTGTCGAAACGCTCCTCCCGAATGACCGCCGCGACATCGCCCCAGAAGGTGGTGAAGGCGTTGAACGGGCGCTCATACTCGCGGAAATGCTGCTGCGCCACGAATGTCTCGACCTGCTGTCGCAGCACGAACCGGTCCTCCCGCGCCACTTCTGAGAGCTGCGCCTCATCCAGCGCGTCCAGCTCTTCAAGAATATCCTGCCAGAAGGCCAGCTTCTCGCGCTGGACCTCGGCGCAGACGCGGGGCAATTCTGGCCGCAGCGGCACATAGGCGCCGAGTTCGCGTACGAAATGATGCCGTCGGAACTGCCATTCCCTGCGGGCGATCTCCGACAGGAGACGATCGTGAGCCGGAGTGACTTTTCCCATGGAAGCTGTTCCTTCAGTTGAGATGATGACAACGGGAGCTGGCTGTCGCGCGCAACCGGTGTTCCGGCGCACGGATGATAAGCTCTGTATTACAGAAAATAACAACAATAAACACCGCGGCTCTTGACACGGCGTTCATCGCGGCAATTTATCCGGCGCTTGGCTGGATGGCAGCTCGCCGGTAGACGCTTCCATCAGCAAGCAGCCGACCCTCCAGAACGTACGCTAAATCAGCCATTTCTCAAGGGGATCGTCGATTTTCGCCGAATTCAAAAAAATTCGCCGTAGAGGCGGCCATGTGGTCAGGCGATAGAAAATCAACGCTGCCGAGGTAAAAATAAGTGAAGACTTCTGAGTAACAATTAATTACAATTTTATGGTCAATGCCCTAGATGTGCTCCCTGCGGCTGCGGTACAGATCTTTCCGCGCGAGGCGGACGAAGACGAGTCCTATCTGCGGGAACCGGAGCGGGCCGGCAGTCGCGGGCGGAGCTGGCGCAGCGACTGGAAAGAATGACAAGAAAGGGAAATCATGGGGACGTTATCAAGATCATATCTGCCTGCTCTTCGGCGCGGCAGGCTGTTGCATATCGCTCTGGCGACAACGGCGCTTTCATTGCCGGCCGGCGCCCTCCAGGCGCAGATGAGCTATTCGCAGGCGCCGGAACTGGCGGAACGCGTGGAAGCCGGCGAACTGCCTCCCGTGGAAGAACGGGTCGGAGAAGACCCTCTCGTCATCGAACCGATCGACAGCATAGGAATCTATGGCGGCGAATTGCGTTTCGGCCTGCGCGGAAGTTCCGACCAGAATCACATCCTGCGCATGGTCGGCCATCAGGGGCTGGTGCGCTGGGACCCGACCTATACGGAGATCATTCCGAATCTGGCCAGCAGCTACGAGATCAGCAATGGCGGCCGGGATTTCACCTTTGACCTGCGCCGCGGCGTGCGCTGGTCGGATGGCGAGCCCTTCACCGTCGAAGACGTCGCGTTCAATGTCGAGGATCTGGTGCTGAACGAGGCGTTCGCGCCGGTCCAGACCCGCTACACGCTCAACGGAGACCCCGTGGCATTCGAGGTGGTGGACGAGGATACGGTTCGCTTCAGCTTCGATGAGCCGAACGGCGACTTTCTGGCCGTACTCGCTGCGCCAACCGGGCAGCATCCCGTGCTCTATTCAAAGCATTACTGCTCGCAGTTTCACCCGGACTACAATGAAAATGTCGATCAACTCATAGAGGAAGCCGGCGCGCCCGACTGGCAGACGCTCTTCCTGCAGAACTGCGGCGACACCGAAGTCGCGACCCGCTGGGCCAACCCGAACCGTCCCACGCTTGATACCTGGGTCATCAAAGAGCCCTATACGGGCGGCGCTACGCGCGTGGTTCTGGAGCGGAACCCGTATTTCTGGCAGGTCGATACCGAGGGCAACCAGCTTCCCTATATCGACAGGCTCACCGCCTCGGTCTCGCAGGATGTCGAAAGCCTGATTCTCGCGGCGATCGCCGGCAAGATCGACTTCGGGCTACGTCATCTCGACACCCCGGCGAACCGGCCGGTGCTGGCCCAAAACCGGGAACAGGGCGATTATCGGATGTTCGCCGCCATCGTCAGCGGTTTCAACCAGATGATGATCGACCTCAACCTGACCAGCAAGGATCCGGAACTGCGCGAAGTCTTCAACGAGAAGGATTTCCGGATCGCGCTTTCGCTCGGCATCAATCGTCAGCAGATCATCGATACGGTGCTGCTCGGCGAGGGCGATCCCTGGCAGCAGGGACCGTTCGAGCCGGAGAACCCCTATTACAACGAGAAACTCGCCACGCAGTACATCGAGTATGACCCGGAACGCGCCAATGCCCTGCTTGACGGGCTTGACCTCGAGCGCGGCCCCGACGGTATCCGGCTACTGCCAAGCGGCAAGCCGCTGGCCTTCCAGATCGATGCCATCCCGACCTACCGCGCCGACTGGGTCGATATGCTCGAACTGGTTCGTCAGCAATGGGCCGAAATCGGCGTGGACATGTCCGTCAACCCGGTGGAGCGCACCTATTTCTATGAACGCACTTCCAACAGCAACGAACATGACGCTGCGGTCTGGGTCGGTGGCGCAGCCTGGATCCCCGGCAGCGATCCGCACCAGATCATTCCCGTCAATCACGATGCCCGCTGGGCAATCGGCTGGCGCGACTGGTATCTGAGCGACGGTGCGGAAGGCATGGAGCCGCCGGAAAGCGTGAAGGAGCGTTTCCGCCTTTATGACGAAGCCCGCGGCGCAACCGATCCCGAAGAGCGGCTGGCGATCGCCAGAGAGGCGGCGGATATCGCGGCCGAGGAATTCGAGGTCTTCGGCATCGCCAAGGCCATGCCGACCTACGGAATCGTCAAGAACGACCTCGGAAACGTCCCCGAAGAGATGCTGAACTGGTGGGACCTTGCCACACCGACGCAGGCTAACCCCCAGACCTGGTACTGGAAGGACTAAAAACGCTGAAGGCGGGCTTTGAACAGCCCGCCTTCCCATAACAGGCGTGCCGTCATCTCCATGATGGCGCGGCCAGTTCCGGCCCCTCCCCCACGCATAACGACACAGGATCTCCAATGCCGAAAGAAACGCCGGGACGTGTTCGGCGGTTGCGCGCAGCGATGGCCCGCGAGGGCTTCGATGCGATTGTCGCCTTTAAGCCGCAGAACAGTTTCTACATGAGCGGCTTCAACCCGATCATCTACAGCCATCCGGTGGTGGCCATCCTCACGCCAGAGGGATCGGACGCCCTGCTCGTGCACGCCCTGCGCGACGATCATGCGAAAGAAGCCAGCTTCCTGTCCGACATCCGGCTTTATGGCGCTTGGTCGACCAAGAAGACCATGGGGCCGAGCTGGCGCGCGGCGCTAAAGACCATCCTTGCCGAACGCGGCATCGAAAAGGGCCGGATCGGCCTCGATCTCGACTTCATCTCCGTTGCCCGCTTCCGCGAGATCGAGACGGAGCTTGCAGGCGCGGAGTTTGCCGACGCATCCGACGCCATCATGCAATGCCGCTCGGTGAAGGACGACGACGAGATCGAAAACGCCCGTGCTGCCGGCGAGATCGCCGATGTCGGCATGGACGCGGCCATTCTGGCGCTCAGAAAGGGCGGAAACGAGCGCGAAATCTCACTCGCCTCCATGGCCGCGATGAGCCACAGCTGGGCGGACCGATACCCGGACAAGGAGGTTGCCGATTTCGGCAATCTCGAACACGGCATCCAGAACGGCATGTTCGCCTGGGTGCTTTCGGGAGACCGCATGTTTTTAAACTGCGACAACCCGACCACGAAGACGCCGCAAAACGGCGAGACCACGGCGATCCTGCTGTGGAGCGTGCTGGACGGAATCCACACGGAGAACGAACGGACCGTGATGATCGGCGAGGTCTCGCAGGAGAAGCGACGGGCGCTGGAAGCCATCCTCGAAATCCGTTCGGAAGTCTTCGACATGATCCGTCCGGGCACACTCTATTCCGACCTTTTCAACGCCGCCAAGGCCGGTCTCGAAACGCGCGGCTATGGCAGCTATATTCCCGGTCGTATCGGCCATTCCATGGGGCTTGGCGCGCATGAATGGCCGTCTATCGACGCGGCGACGGACATACCGCTTGCCCCCGGCATGATACTGGCCATCGAGCCGAATATCCGAATTCCCGGCGAAGTCGCCACCCAGATCTCCGACACGGTGCTGGTCACGGACGAGGGATGCGAGTTCCTGACGAAGTCCGAAGGCGGTCTTCTGCAAGCCTGACGATGCGCGTCAAGTGCGGAAACCTGGACAATATGTGTCAACTGGATGGCTTCGGTTTGACGAACGACGCACGACATCCCGGTCTGCAGGCTTCGGCGGATTGGGAGTGTTGTAGGTGGCGATGAAATATGAAGGGGCTGGCGAAGCCTAGCCGATGGGAAGCGGGCGCTGCTCCTCGATCGCCTCCATCGCGAAATAGGAGGTGACGGTATCGAGCTCGATATCCTTGATCAGCCGCTTGTAGACCTCATCATAACCGGACATGTCGCGGACGACGATTTTCAGCAGGTAGTCGTAATCTCCGCCGATGCGGAAAAAATCTATGACTTCCGGGATGTTGGAGACATGCCGGCGGAACTTGTCCAGCCATTCGGAGGAATGATGGCGCGTCTTGACCATGGAGAAGACGACCAGGCCGAAGCCCAGCTTGGAGCGGTCGATGACCACGGTGTGGTTGCGGATGATTCCGGATTCCTCAAGCGCCTTGAGCCGGCGCCAGCAGGCATTCTGCGACAATCCCACCCTGTCGGCGACGGCGCGCTGCGACTGCGAGGAATCATGCTGAAGTTCGCGCAGGATCCGGAGATCCAGTCTGTCCCATTTTTCGCTCATATTGATATCGTATGACACAATCTTTACAAATATCAACAAAAAATGTGTAATGTTTTCGCGGGTAAATTCGTTAGTTTATCGATCAAACCATTTCTGAGACGGGAGAAAAAGCATGTCTCCAATCGAGACATTCATACAGTCACTGGGAGGCGCCGACGCCCGCGCGCGCATTCAGGCTTCCCTGATCGGCGACAACGCGGCAATTGACGGCCCCTTCGGTAGAAAGACGCTGATCTACGCGGATTACGTCGCCTC
The DNA here is from genome assembly GCF_002358775.1 of Martelella sp. UBA3392. Lineage (NCBI taxonomy): Bacteria > Pseudomonadati > Pseudomonadota > Alphaproteobacteria > Hyphomicrobiales > Aurantimonadaceae > Martelella > Martelella sp. UBA3392. The sequence continues at coordinate 34,406 of NZ_DEPM01000309.1, read as the reverse complement.
CGGGCGCGCCCTCGCCCTTGTCGAGGATTTCATTCGCGATCAGGTGCTGCCTTATTATGCCAACACCCACACCCAGGCATCGTTCTGCGGCTCTTACATGACCCGGTTGCGCGAGGCGGCGCGCGGCGAGATCGCGCGCCTTGTCGGCGCGGATGATGAGACCAGCGTGATCTTTTCCGGCTCTGGCTCGACCGCCGGGATCAACCGTCTGGCAAAGCTTCTGGACATTGCCGAAAGCGTGGCGGCCGGCAAGCGCGCGGTCGTCCTGATCGGGCCTTATGAGCATCATTCCAACATCCTGCCCTGGCGGGAAAGCGGCGCCGAAATCATCGAGATCGCCGAAGGCCCCGATGGCGGCCCCGATCTCGGACAGCTTGAAGCCGCACTTTCGGCTTCGCAATCGGCGGATATCCTGGTCGGCGCCTTCTGTGCCGCCTCGAACGTGACCGGCATTCTGACCGATGTGGACGCCGTTACCCGTCTGCTGCGCCGCCATGGCGCGATATCGATCTGGGATTACGGCGCGGCCGCGCCCTATGTGACGATGGACATGAAGCCCGGCACGGATGCGGAGAAAGACGCGATCGTTTTCTCGCCGCACAAATTTCCAGGCGGGCCGGGCGCATCCGGCGTCCTCATCATGAAAAACGCGATTGCCCGACGCGCGACGCCCAGCATTCCCGGCGGCGGAACGGTTTCCTTCGTATCGCCGTGGGGGCATGTCTATTCCGGTCGGCTTTCGACGCGGGAGGAAGGCGGCACGCCCAACGTCATCGGCGATATCCGCACGGCACTCGCCATGCTGGTCAAGGAGGCGCTCGGCCAGGACTGGCTGGACCAGCGCCATCAGGAACTGCGGAAAATGGCGCTCGATGTCTGGACGCAGAACGAGCGGCTCGAACTTCTGGGCATGGCAAGCGCGCCCTCGCTGCCGATCTTTTCGTTCCGTATCCGCGATGGTGAAGGCGGCTATGTCCATCATCAGCTGTTCACACGACTGCTCAGCGATGTCTACGGCATTCAGGCGCGCGGCGGCTGCGCCTGCGCCGGTCCCTATGCCCACCGGTTGCTCGACATCGATGAAGCGAGGTCTTCGGCGATCATGGAGGCAATCGCTCTTGGCGACGAACTCGAAAAGCCCGGCTGGGTTCGCCTCAACCTTTCCGCGCTGCTCGACGATGCCAAGGCCGAGGCCATCGTCAGGGCGGTGGATGAACTGGCCGGAACGGCGACGGAACTGGCCCGGACCTACCACGGCAACGCCGAGACCGCCCAGTTCAAATATCGGGAGCCGGCCGCAGCGGCGCTTCCATAAACTGCCGCTCCGGCGAGAGTGTAGGCACGCAACCAGCAAAATTCAACACTTCGTTCAGGAACTCACCACATGTCAAATGACCACTCTCCCGCAGATGACAGCGGACTGGAAGCGCTGGAAGCCCGCGTGAAAGAAGATCTCCGCTTCCTGTGCTATCCGGGCAAGACCTGGATCCCGCAGCGCCCCGGCGTCACCGATGTGGTGATCGTCGGCGGCGGCATGTGCGGCATGCTGGCCTGGTTCGCGCTTCGGGGCGCCGGGATCACCAATGTCCGCGTCGTGGATCGAAGCCCGGAGGGTCTTGAGGGCCCCTGGCTGAACTATGCGCGCATGGAAACGCTCCGCTCTCCCAAGGAACTGCCGGGCCCCGCCTTCGGTCACGGCCCCCTCACCTTCCAGGCATGGTATCGCGCGCAGTTCGGCGCGGAGAAATGGGAACGGCTCGACAAGATCCCGCGGCCGATGTGGATGGACTATCTCCGCTGGTACCGGAAGGTGCTTGAGGTTCCGGTCGAGAACGGCATTTCGCTTGACCGCGTCGAGCCGGAAGGCGATCTGCTGAGACTGCATCTTTCGGGCAAGGAGAACGGCTCCATCCTGGTTCGCAAGCTGATATTCGCCACCGGCCGCGACGGCACTGGCGAACCCAATATACCGGGCTTTGTTGCAGGCCTTTCGCGCCGGCGCTGGGCCCATAGCGCCGACGAGATCGACTTTGACGCCCTCAAGGGCAAGAAGGTTGCGGTCATCGGGGCCGGCGCCTCGGCTGTCGACAATGCCGCCGAAGCGCTGGAACACGGCGCGGCCGAGGTGCGCCACTTCGTTCGCCGGGCGAAGATGCCGACGATCAACAAGATGACCGGCGTCGGCAGCCCCGGCTTTACCGCCGGCTTCGCGGCGCTGCCGGACGCCTGGCGCTGGCGCTTCCTGCAATACGCATTCTCCTGCCAGACCCCGCCGCCGCACGGCTCGACGCTCCGCGTCAGCCGCCACCCCAATGCGTTCTTCCATTTTGGCAAGGCGGTCGACACCATCGGGGAAAGCGATGACGGGCTGACGATCCGGTTCGCCGATCGTTCGTCCTATGACGCGGATTTCGTCATTCTCGGCACGGGCTTTACCGTTGATCCGCTGGCGCGCGCGGAGTTCGGGGACGATGCCGACAAGATCCTGCTGTGGAGGGATGTCTACCAGCCGCCGGCAGATGAACAATCCAGCGACCTCGGGGCCTTCCCCTATCTCAATTCCGATTTTACCTTCCGCGAAAAGTCGGCGGGCAGCGCGCCCTGGATCGGCAATATCTACTGCTTCAATTACGGTGCAACGGCGAGCCTCGGCAAGGTCAGCGGCGATATTCCGGGCATTTCCGATGGCGCGGCCTGGCTGACGAAGGCGCTTGCCGCCACCCTTTACGGGGAGGACGTCGACCATCACTGGCAGTGTATACAGGATTACTGCACCCCCGAGCTCGACGGCAGCGAATGGACGCCGAGCGAACTGGCGGCGGTGCATGAGGAAGGATGAGATGACGATGAAACAGAGTACGACGGCATTGTCGTTCATCGATGCGCCGGCCGGAACCGGGCTTGCCGATGCGATCGCCAGCCGCAGCAGCATTTTCGACATGACCCAGGCCGCAGAAGAAGCGGTGCTGCGTCCGGCCGAAACCGGCGCCTGGTCCTACGAGCTGCGCGCAGCTCTGGCAGCGCGGATTGCCTTCCTCAATGACGAAAGCGCGCTGGGCGCGCACTACCAGGCGGGTGCCGGCTCCCTGGCTTCGCTTGCCGATGTCGCCAATGACGGCGCCGCCACGGACTACGCTGCCGTGGTCGCCTTCATGGACATGGCCGCCGCCCGGACGAAAAGCGCCGCGGCGGAAGACATCGCGACGTTGAAGGAAGCCGGCGTCGGCGACGCCGATATCGTTCGCCTGGCCGAGCTCAACGCCTTCATATCCTATCAGGTTCGCGTCATTGCCGGATTGCGGCTGTTGAAGGGGGACAACGCATGAGCGTTATCGTCAAGAAATTCACCCGCACCATTCCCGACTGGCAGCCGCGCGTGGTGCCTGTCGATATCGAGACCGCAACCGAGGCCCAGCGCGAAGCCCTGCAGATCACGCCGTCGAATGCCGGGATTTCCCCCTATGTGCTGACGCTGGCCCATGACGTGGAAACGCTGAAGGTTCGCTCGCCGCTTTTCAACGCCATCATGTATGGCAAGGATGGCCTCAGCCGGGCGGAGCGCGAGCTTGGCGCGATCAGCGCCTCCGTGGTGAACGGATGCATCTATTGCGCCGCCGTGCACGCCACGCGCCATGCCCAGCTGGAAAAATCGACCGAGGTGACCGATCAGCTTCTCATGGCCGGCCCCGACGCCGAACTGTCGCCGCGCAACCGGGCGATTTTCGATTTCGCCGCCGCTCTCTCCGCCTGCCCCCCGAAGGCCGATGCGGCTCAGCTTGACGCCTTGCGCGCGGCGGGACTTTCCGAGATCGAGATCGTCGATCTCGTGCTTTCGGCCGCCCTCTTCGGCTGGGCGAACCGCCTGATGCATGTTCTGGGCGATCCCGTGCGGCGGCAGGCATGAAAAGACCCACCGACACGCCCGAGATCGTCTTTCTGGAACAGGAAACCATGGGGCCGTCCGTGGACCTGTTCCGCCCTTCCCTGCCGCACCGCTGGACATCCTACGACAAAACCGCGCCGGAGGCGCTTGTCGACCGGTTGGCCGGCGCCGAAATCGCTGTCGTCAACAAGGTCCGGATCGGCGCGGACGCGCTGCAAAGCCTGCCGGCGCTGAAGTTCATCGCCATTGCCGCGACCGGCTACGACAATATCGACCTTGAAGCCTGCCGGGCGCGCGGGATCGCCGTTTCGAATGTCCGCGACTATGCGATCGACACCGTGCCGGAACACGTCTTCGCGCTGATCCTCGCGCTGTCGAAGAACCTCATCGGCTACCGCCAGGGCGTGATTGCCGGAAAATGGCAGGAGTCCGGCCAGTTCTGCTATTTCTCGCACGATATCAGGGCGCTCAGAGACGCGAGACTGGCAATCTTCGGCGGCGGCGCAATCGGCAGGGCCGTCGGGCGCATCGGCGCAAGCTTCGGCATGGATGTGGTGTTTGCCGGGCGAAAGGGCGAAACGGCAGAGCTGGAAAAGCCCTATATTCCCTTCGACGAGGCGATCGAGACGGCCGATGTGCTGAGCATGCACGCGCCGCTTAACAGCAAGACGCGCGACCTGATCGCGAAGCCGGAATTCGCACGGATGAAAAAGCGGCCGATCATCATCAATTGCGGACGCGGTGGCCTGATCAACGAGGATGCGCTCGTTCATGCGCTCGAAAACGGTTTGGTCGCGGGCGCGGGGATCGACGTCCTGACGCGCGAGCCGCCAGGCGATGACAACCCGCTTCTCGCAGTCGCCGCAAGAGACGACGTCATCATCACCCCCCACATCGCCTGGGCCTCGAATGCGGCAAGACAGGAAGTCTGGCGTCAGGTCGTGGAGGCAATCGAGGCCTTCGCCGCCGGATCGCCCGTCCGCGTCCTCACATAAGGCCGCTGTCCCAGCCCAGCGTAAACACAGCCGTCACCTGCGTTCCGTAACTCCGAAGCGCTGAAAACCGCTGTCCCAACCAAACCGATAGTGGGGAGGTTTCGCGACGTCCATTCGACGATCAAGGCTTGCCTTTCGAAAACGCGCATCTTGAAATAAAAGCCGGAAGGAAGAACCGGCCGGAAACATCCCTGCCTGGTTCTCTCACCCCGGAACAAGGGGCAGGCAGCCATTGTGCGGATGATAAACCTACCCGATTTTCTCGATCCGCATTTCAATAAATTTCGTTCTTTCTGAACAGAGGTCTGACATTAGGCTGCGTTCACGCAAGAGGGAAACGCACTCATGATGCAACAGCAACCGACGGGCTTCATTTGGCCTTGGGACGATGGGAACCCCTATCGCGCTGAACCTCGTTTATGCTGGCCAGCGCGTTGTCGTCTGGAACCAGACGCCGGAACGCTGCACGCCGCTCGCTGAGCCCAGTGCTGACGTAACCCCGACGACGGACGACCTTTTTACCCGGTGCGAAACGGTGCTTCTGATGCTCGAAAACGAGCGCGCCACGGATGCCGTTCTCGGACGCGGCACAGACCGCTTCGCCGAGCGGGTCGGCGGACCCAAGACTCTCCGGAAAAATGGAGGGGAGTCGGGGCTCAGGTCACCTCCTACATCTTGCGACGGGTGTTTCGGGGCAGAATAGCAAAAAAGGCCTCGCCGGTTGAGAGCGAAGCCTTTGATATGATTTATAAAACAGTGCTGGTTGCGGGGGCTCGCAACCACCGATACCGACATTCGCTCAAAGTGGCGGTCTAATTCACAATCGGCCGCCAAGGGTCGTCACCATTTGCGCACCTGTAGCCGAGAATAGTCGCGAGTTCCAGCGCGCTGGGTCGAGGAACTCGACGCGCTACAGGACAGGTCCACTATCGCGGAGATGCGGAAGCAGGCCTAAGCGTACATACAGTGAAATTACTAGCGTCCGATGGCCGTTTTGGTGCTGCCACCATGCTGCGTGATGCGAGGACGGCACTTGATCTTCACTGCGCCCCGCGTGAATGAGTCGTCCGAGGCCTTACTCGACCACACATAGGCTTCGCCGGTACCGAGATGGCTCATCTTGTCGGAGGTCAGCTCGCCGAGGGCGGCATTCGCCTTCTGGATGTGTTTCAGCCAGGCGGGCGAGTTAAATTTGTGCATGATGATCTGTGAAGACAGCTCGATCAGCGAGACCGGGACCGATGGCGGGTCCTGAGAGGCGACCATGATGCTGGTTCCCTTGTGTCGCATCTCACGGACAACCTCTACCAGGCCGGAAACCAGGTCATCGTTCTCGATGTACTTGTGGGCTTCATCGAAAACCACCAGCTTATTGAAGGCGCTTCCCTGAAAGGTTGCTTCCGAGAAAATCTGCAGCATTACCACGAAAAGGCCGAGGGCCTCGTCCTTTTCGATGTATTCATCTCGCAGATCCACAATGATCAACCGGCCTGGGCGAATCAGATCCTGGAGGCTCTGGTTATCATCGATATATTCGCTGGCGAACAGTAGACGCGTCTGAGCCAGCTCTTTCAGGTGATCGGACAGACCAGAGTTATCGATGCCTGCTCGCAGGGCATCTAAGGTCAGGTTATCCCGCAACCCCCTCATGATGAGATTGATTTGCCGCATATACATGCTCTGGCTGCCAATCGCTCCCATCAGGAATTTCCAGTGCGCCGCCTTGAGTTCGGAGGCAGAAAAAGCAATCGGCTTAACCTCGATATCCGGGTACTCGGCCCGGCGATCATCCACCTTGTTGGCTGGGGTAAGAATCAGGACATCCTTTAGGGCCTCCGGGTTGGCCTTGTAACGCTCACGAAGGATGCGGATCTCTTCATCCACCGAGTTGGCATTGATCATCGAGGTAAACTCCGGCGCATAATCCTGCGTCGGGCTGTAATGGAAAATGACTGTGGCGAGCGGGCTTGGCAGTACATTGATGTGCTGAAGTGGCATAGAGGCCATCTCAATGACTGTTCCAAGGGTGTAGCTCTTGCCGCCGCCTTGAACCCCAAAGAGACTGATCGTGTGGGTGTGGTTAAGGTCCAGGGCAATCTTTCTGCCGGAAACCTCTCCGAGCAATCCGTACTGGGGTGAGTCACCAATTACGCCCAGCACGATGTCATAGCTGACCTCGGCTTGAGGCGCAGGCTCGGATGCCGGATGTTCTGGCGCTTCAAACTCGGGTTGAACAGGTTCTTCCGGTTCAACAGCAACGGCGTCGGGCTGTCCGTCTTCTTTTTTCTCTTCAGGCGCAATGGTGGAAGGTCGCGGTGCTTGCTCGACAGGTTCCGCCTGTTCTTCCTTCTCCGCTTGGGCAGATGAAGGTGTTTCCTCTGCGGCAGGAGGTGTTGGCTGGGTGATTGGTGCCTCTGGATCTTCGTCCCAGAGCTCATCCACCGTCCAGGACGTTGACCGGGCTCTCTTGGGTGCGATGAAAGCGGCTGTCTCGAGCTTCGGCACGTTCGGTATAAACTGCTCGCTTAGGAGGTGCGCGGTCGGTTCTTCCTCAATCTCGACGGAAACAGGCTTGCGGCAGTTCTCTAGCAAGCCATGAATGAGATCCTTGCCGATGCGGTGGAATTCAATGCCCACCTCATTGTCCGGGGCTTCGGTTCCAGTCTTGTCGAAGTCAAAGATCAGGGCGCAGCGTCTGAACTGAAGCGAGTAGCCCTGCTCGATGGATTCAAGTAACCCTCGCGCTTCTTGCGCGGCAGTCGCATCAAAGATCCCGTAACGCAGGGAGCGCTCCAGATAGAAACGAAGGATCTGAGCCAACTCTCGGCTCTTGAGCAACCTATCCGGTCGATCCGGGTTCTTCAGGGCCGGATCAAAGTGGCGCTGGAGGATGCGCTCGCTCTGATTGATTTGGGCAGAAATCCGCTCCTTCAGTTGGTTGAAGGCCGCAAAGTCGCCCACCTGCGAATAGCATTTCACCTCAATCAGGTTGCAGGTGATCGTCCTGGCGTTCAGATCCAAGTCGAACAACCCCAAGTCGGTGCGTTGCAGGCTGATGGCATCGTTGACGTCGTCTGACTCACCGCTTGAGCGATAGAGGTCCGTGTGTGCGTCCAGCGGCACAATGACCTGATTGCTCAACGCGCCCTGATATTCGAGATAGAGCCGCGCCAGTGCCAGGCCAAGAGCCTCCGCCTGTTGCGTGCGTGCGGAAATGAGTTTCAGGGCGAGCTGACCCGAAAGCGAGCGCAGGTTCGCCAGTATCTGAACCGACTGCTCGCCGTCGGCGGACAAGCCGTGCTCAAGCAGTACCGGCTTCAGCATGGCTTCCAACTCATCGTTCGAGCGCGAAGAGATGATCAGGTTATGTGTCGCTTGGGAGCTGGCTCCCGGCACATAGTCAATCAGATAGTCCGGTCTGTTCTTCCGGCCGCCATGGTCGAAAAACTCAATCCCCATATTTCGGTCGATGGTGAACACCCAATCGCTGATCTGGTGAACCTCGTAGATCAGTTCTCGTTGGACCACATCGAGGCCAAGTGTCACGACGGGTACGGCTTTGAAACTGGCACCAGAAGCAGCAACCGCTGAGGTCGCAAAACAGAGGTGGCGGCTCAGGGACGACAGCAAATCGAAACACGCAGCGTGGTTGTTCGCGCCCAGGGAGCGCCCGACAATCGGCCGCTTATTCCAGAAGGTACCCGAATCATCATCAACGAATTCGGTGTCGAAATCCTGTATCAACCCATGCAGCGGAGTCACTCCCATCGGCCTCTCGGCAATGGAAAGCTCCTCGGCGGGGAACACATCCAAAAGAACGCTGATGTGCGCCGGAAACTCCTTGGAATTTGCATGGAATTCATTCAGCGCGTGCTTGGCCAAGTTCAGCTTGGAAAACAGATGGCTGCCAGTTGAAGTCGCAAACGCGTCGGCTGCGTCATTTACCGTCGCTCCAGGACGGACCATGGATTCAAGCGCCTCACCCAAAACCGGCGAGTCAGGATCGGTGGTAAAGAGGCGGATGTCATAGCGCAAATCGGCATGCTCACGCTTTTGCTGGAGCGATATCAGGGCCTCCGCTATCACCGAACCGGCCCCGGGGTTGAAGATGTTCAGGGATAGCTCTCGCACATACGGATGCTGAGAGAGATAGCGCTCTATCTTGTCCGCAATGACCTTTCCGGAAATATCGGTTCCCGCCGCAGAGGGCTCGGCCAAGCCGAGGGCCGAACAGATCTCCGCCATCAGACCACGGGAATTCTCCTCGGTGGTCGGGGCGTAGAGCGCCCAGAACGCATTCAGGTTGTCCACCGGAGTGAAAATGCGGCCATCCTCTACGGGAATACCGACCGGGTAGGCCGAGGGCACAAGGCCATCCAACAGCGCGGAACGGACTTGAGGAATGTGATCTTTCCCACCTGCCTTGATTCTCTCGATCCAGTCCTTGCCCAGGGTGACCCAACTGCTCAGCCACAAGGCACGGAGCGGATGGGTTGGTGAGACCAACACAGCCTCGCGATGCCTTCCGCGGAAGTCAGTCAAGATGACATGAATGGAATCAACGGCCAGCACATTTCTGAGCGCTTGCAGGTGTTGCTGACGCTCGGCACTGGAAGTCGTCTCGGCCTGACGGATGAGGTTCCTGACCAAGTCAAGGTAGCTTTCAGCATACGCGAGGCATTCCTTTTCCGAGTCCCGGAACGACAGCCCCTGCATGATCAGCTCGGCAGCGTCTTTGCGCACCGCTTCAAAAAACTCTTCGCGGGTAGCCAGGAAGGAAGCCATCGCGGCAGAAGATGGCAGCGTGAGTCCGACCTCGGAGGGTGGCTCGGCGGTATCCAGGTTGATCTGCATTCGCCAGCCTGACGGGTGCTTGGGCTCCGCCAAGATGCGCTGCTCGATGGTTTTGAGCATACGCGAAAGCGGAATCTGAACAGCGCCCTCACGACCGAATTTTGCGTGCAAGGTTTCCTGGCGGGAAGTTTTCTTGGAACGCCCCCCTTCGGCCCATGCGACAACACTGATGGCGATATCATCGGGATCGCGTTCATCGCCCAGGGCAGTCAGTTGCAGCCGGAAACGTGCATGCTCCAGGCTCCGCTCAATGGGTATAGCGCGTTGCGGTGGTTCTTCCTCAATGTTGCCACCGGGCAGGACGTAGAAAGGTTCGCTCTCGTAAGAGCGTTTAGCGCCCTCGGAGGCGGAATCCGCTTCCAACGGAACCGGGTCGCCATCGGCCGTCCAAGGCAAGACACGGATGAAATGCCATCCCTCCTCGAATTCGATCTTGTTGAGTTTGGCCAGGTTGGTCGTGCATTGCAGGCGGTTTGGCGTCCAGGCTTTGACCTTTTTGGATTTTCCAACCGGGCCGTCATTCTGCGAAACAATCTGAACCGTAAAATGGTCAAGCCCGCTGACCTTGCCGGGGTGAGGGTTAACGTCGAACACCACGTTCATCTTACGGCGGTCGTTCGGGACCAGAACCTGTTGCCCGATGAGACCAGAGAGTTGGTCGTCGGTTTCATCCTCTTGAACGACCGGCAAGTCGGTCTCCAGCACCGTCAGAAGAACCTGGTCCAGCGAAAGCTCTTCTTGGAACGTCCATTTGTCGAAAGAAATGCTCCACGAACTCTTGTCGGTCGCGATGGGCGGCGTCCAAAACTCGGGCTCCTGGACATCGTATTTTTCAAAGTAGGTGAACAGGCGCGACTCCAATGCCTCGTCGCTAAGCCCCAGATCGGCGATGCGACCACGAACCGACTTGTGCGAAGTCATCAAACCGCGGACACTGCCGAGGTTGCGGCGGATCATGCCATTGACCATCCCGAGATCGGCAAAGAGTTTGAAGTCTGGAATCAACGTCAATTCATACAGGCTGGCCCCGAGGGTTTCTCCGTCAATCCCGTTTTCGAGCGCGGTGAGCAGATACCGCACGCGGGAAACAGCGTCGGCAAACAGCCATTCCTCCTCCGTGAGGATGCTCAAAAGATCACGAACATGGCCGACCAGTGTTGCCGGGAGCCGGTCAAGCAGCGAGTTGATAAGGTCCTCGTAAATGCCGGTGAAAGCCAGTTCCTCGAACGTCGCCACGCCAAAAGAATCCTCGGCGCTGGTGCGGAGCGAGGTCGGTATGAAGACCAGCAAAGGCTGGCGTAGCTCGCCGTTCACGTCAGGATTACGAAGTTCCACCAGTTTTGTGGAAGTGACTCGGAAGGGGTGGCCCTCCAGGTCATGGCTGCCGAGGATAAAGATGTTTCCGTCGGGCCGGGTTCGGCGCAGTTCCTTGCAGACCGACTCCATTATGTCGTCGTCTAGATCGGTGACGCGCATGCAGTGGCCGGGGCCACGATCCCCCAAGATTGCTTCGATACGGGGGCACAGCACACCAGCAACCGCCGCGTTTAGTTTATCCTGGGGAAGCTGAGTGAACGCGTTACTCATGCATGCCTACCGTTCTTATCTGTTCCGTCAGTTCTCTCAATTGCATAGCGGGGCGATACTTTTTGGGTCACGTAAGCGTCCGACAAGTCCTCGTAGAACCCGATTTCACGCAGGCGTCGCTTGAAGGCTTCGAGGTTGAGGCGCAGGGCGCGTCTGTCGAGGATGCTGCTGTTGGCCTGGGCACCGATCGGCAGCCGGTCGATGTGAAGGCCGTAGCGGTTTCTCAAAAAGGCCAGCAACTCCTCGATGCGGACCTCACGGGTCACGAAACGCCCCCCATCCTGGGTGAGCACAGCCACCTGAAGCAGCACTTCAAGCAGCTTGCTTCCCAGCACAAATCGCCGAGGACTTCCCTTGGTTCGGGATTGGGCCAGCAGGCCGTTCTCTTTGTTCTTCAGCAGCAGAGAGTCCAGACACTCAGTGATGTACTGGCGGTGATACTTGCCGCGATACGCCATCAGGATTTCGATGAAGGATTCGAACTCGCCAAGGCCCATACCAGTGACTTCCCGAATCTCCGGATCGACGTCCTCGTTCCCGGAGGTCGATTCCTCGATCAGGCTGGCCAGGCGGAATTTGAAGTAGGCTTGGCGCTCCGCGTCGTGCTCGGGCTTCAGCAGGGATACCAGATCGCCAACGGTGAACACGCCGCCCCCAGGTGTAGCCAGCTTGCCCGTTTTTTTACCCAGGTATTCCGCCATCTCATCGAGTTTCTTGACGACGAAATTAGCCTGCACAAAAGCCGGTATCTGACGATAGAGCCGGTCAGCGGACTTGCGAGCCAGCTCTGCCATATGCGGGTTGTTGACATCCCCCATGTCCACGACCAGCGACACGGGATCAGGCGAACTCTCCAGCGCGTTATCCGAGCGCTGCTTCACCAGCTTGGGCAGTATCTGCAACAGCTTGAGGTGGTAAAGCGCCAGATGGAATGCCATCAGGGTTTTGAGGTAATCCACCAGCACCGAACGCGGAATATAGGGCTCATAGGCTAGAAGCCGTAGAAGGTCGTCAGCCATAATATCGGCCTGGCCGATACACAGCGGCTGGAAGCGTGAGGGCTCTTTGGAGTCCTTCATGTCCTGGGTGACCTGATGATCCAGACGCAGGATGGCCTGTGTTTCCACGTCCACGGATGCGTTGGGATCGTAGCGGTCCGTCACCAGGTCGATTCCCGGGAAGAAGAAGCGCTTCAAAGCATCTCGCGCAGCTTGGCCCTTGCCTTTGCGGGCATAGAAAAGCATCCAGTAGATCTGCTCGGCAGCGCCGTAATCACGCGTGTGTTTGGCATTACGAAACTTATAGGTATTGCCATGCAGCGGCCTCGGTGCGGCCACGGCCTGATTGGCTTTGCCCCGATTAACCACATCCATCAGATCGGTTTCGATCCAGCGGTGTACCACCTGTGGAAAGCGATCAAAGCCCGCAAACCATTCGGGATGCTCAAGGAAGTCCTCCATGAACTCTTCAACGGTCAGGTCGCTGCCACGGGGTGGGCGTCGGCTGGCATAACCATCATATTTCAGCCGGGGAAAGAGCATGGTCAGCACACGATCCATCTCGATGTGCTTGAAATCGACGTAAGTCGTCTTGGGCGTGCGGAACTCCTTGTCTCTGCCTTTGATGCTCATGCTTTAGCCCTCCTGCTCACTTTTCCCAGGTGCAGGATGCCTTTGTCGTCGCGCCGGATCTGGAAGAATTCGAAGCCGCTTTCGGTGAGGAGCACCTCCTGATAGGGAGCGGCCGATAGAACATTCTTGAAGACCGCCAGACTCAGGTAGAAACCTTCCTGCTCCTCGATGCTGGGACGGTAGCCGTTGTTGAGCCGCATCAGCATTTCATAGATGTCGAGATTGATGCGCAGGTTGGCCTTGTGCCCGTCGCCGGAGTCGTAAAGAAGCACCAGCGCCTGAGACAGGCACTCGAGGAAAGGATGAGCCGCCGTTTCCTGCTCGGTGCGGAGCGTAAAATGGTCGCCGTCAAAGAGGCGGTAACTGCGGATGGTGCCCTTATCCACATGGCGAACACGCAGCGCCAACTGGTTGCCCAGCCGCGCCGGATCGCTCAGACCTTCACCCCGGTTGATGGCCCGAAGAATGGCGGTTACCTCATCGGCGCTTTTCGCGCCCGGCTGCTCAATGGCATCCAAGAAGGGATCGATGCTTCCGTAAGGCAGCATTTCCTTCCAGCCCATGTCGCGTCGCTCAAAGAAATGGCGGCGGCGCATGTGCGAGAGGTAATTTCGGTGCTTGGCGATCAATCGAGCACGGTTCTTCGACGAGTAATCGCGAGGCAGATTGCGGAATAGCGTCTCCACCAGTTCGCTGTCATATCCGGCCCGCTCCGCGAACGAAAAGCGGCTCATGGCCTTGGTCTTGGGATTGAGGAAGCCAAGCTCGCGGTCCAGATCGGGGTTGCTGACTTCGGCAACGTCGATCTCGCGCAGCAAGGCAATCAGCCGGTCATTGGAGCCTTCCGCCCCGCCAAGCCACGAGTTGAAATAGAAACCGTCAAGGATGCGATTCTGGGTCTCTTCACCGCCGTTCTGATAGAGCTGGTGAATGCCGTCGCAGTCCTGGGTGCCCACCAGCATGAAGGCCAATGCCGAACGCAGGTCGCGCATGGTGATGTGCAGTCGCCCGCGCAAGTGGGTAATGGTGTAGAGCATCTTCAGGCGCTCGATCACCTTGGGACCGGCAACCGGGTCCTGAAAGGTCCGGGCATTATGGTAGGCAAAGCACTTGCCCTTGAGGTCGCAATTCTCGCAGGCCTGCCAGTATTCCTGCTGCGTCATGCGGGCAATCAGCCGCTCCAGAATCGAAGGCTGACCTTCCTCTGGTTCGGCGACCACCGAGCGCAGGTTGAGGTTGATGACCGCGATACCGCCTTCCGGTGCGGCTCCGGCCAATCCCTGCTGGATCTGCTTGGAGAGGCGCGGGAACTCCTCCCCGTGCTCCAGGAAGAAATCGATCAGACGACCCTCATTGATGGCGATCAGCCGGGTTTGATTCTCGGGCCAACTGGAAGCGTCCCTGCCTGCGAAGGGGGCGAAGAACTTCTGCAGCACGGCATCATTGCGCTCGTCCCCTTCATCCTGACTGCCGTCGTAGTTGCTCTGGTAGGTATGCCCCTTAAGCTGGAACACAGCGCCATTCGCTCCGCGCTGCATCTGCGCGCCCTTGCTCTCGGCAAAGGCCTCGAACTGCTGAATGAAGGCCGTCTTACCGTCGCCGGCGTTACCGCTGATGATCACCAGGCGGAACTCGCCCTTGAGCAGCGCGGGCTTGAGCTTCTCGTCCAGATAGGTCGGCACATAGGTCGCCTTGCCAACTTCGTCGAGGCCACGGGTGCCAGCGTTGGATACTTGGCTCTGGCTGTAGAGGGTCAGCAGGTGGGTGACAAAGGGGTTGGTGTTGGGCCTGGTCGGCTCAAAGCCCAGCTTGGACACCACCTTGGGTCCGGCACCAATCTCGCCGGTCGTCAGCACTGAGCGCAAGCGCTTGACCTCGGTCATGGCGATCAAGAACTCATCGACTGATGCGAAGCGATCCTTGCGCTCCGGCGCGATCATCTTCACCAGTACATCGATCAGAGATGAGCTGAGGTCGGCGCAGCCTTTGAACTGCTTGGGATCCTTGGGCTGAGTCTTGATCGGCGGCGTGGGGTCGTCGAAAGGATACTTACCGGTCAGGCATTCGTAGAAGGAGATGCCCAGGGCATAGAGGTCGCGGTCTATCCGATCCGAGGCATCCGGCTCGTTGGAATAATCGTAATCCGGCGGCAGGTAGCGGCGCGTGCCGCCACCGCCTTGCACCTCGTCGTTCTCGGAGACCGCGACGTTGAAATCGATGATGCGGACACCCTTATCAGTCCACAGCAGGTTGGAGGGCTTGACGTCCTGATGGTAAACACCGTGTCTGTGGAGATGGGTCAGCCCCTCGGCGGCCTCCCGCACAATGCGCACGGCGTCATCCAGCGACAGCGCCTCAGCATCGATCAGATCCGAGACATCCAGACCTTCCACATACTCAAAGACGATGTACGGCGTCTGCTTGGCGTCGGCCATACGATCCGCCCAGATCACCTTCACCACATGCGGATGATCGGGCAGATTGGTCAGGGTCTTGTATTCTCGGCGTAGCCTCTCGTACACGCTGCGCCGGTCCTTGGTCACCAGCTTGATGACCCGCACCACATCGCCCAGGGAATCGAACACCTTGTAGGCGACGCCGAACCCACCACTGCCCAGCTTCTTCTGGACGCGGAAGCGATCCGCCAGGACGAAATCTTGCGACAGGTTCGTCAGGTCATCGGGAAGTTGTGGCTGCGCCACGGTCGGGCCGCTTACATCCTGGGCGGAGTCATTCTTGGCCTCGGGCAGGATCAGGTCATCCAGGCCCTTGCGGGCGATTGCCGCGCTGGTGTGTCGTTCCTCGGGGTCGAACTCGCAAAACTTCTGCAACCACTCATCAATCCCCTTGGGCAGGTCCGGCTTGTGCTCCGAGGGTTTGATGGGGAACTTGCCGTCGGCCTCCATCATCTGGTCGACGCTTTCAAAGGGGAGTTCGCCGGTGAGCAGCTCATATAAGACCAGCCCGGCGGCATACAGATCGGAGGCGATGCTGGCCTGGGCCGGATCTTTAAAGCACTCCGGGGCCTGATAGGCGGCATCCAGATCATCCACCACCTGATCGGCGACGGTGGAGGTTCGGTTCTTGCCCACCCGGGCGAAATCGAAGCCAGTTACCCGGGCCTGACCGCCCTTGGTCACCAGAATGGCGTCCGGGGTAAGGTTGCGGTGGATCACCTCATGCCGGTGCGCATGGTCCAGGGCCGACAGCACGTCGCGCATCACCTGGAGCTTCTGGTCAAAAGTCAGCGCCAGGGAGGCCTTATTGATGTGCAGGCGCAGGGCTTGGCTGGGCAAATCCTCGGTGACCAGCACCACCATATCTTCATCGTCGGAGACGAACAGATCCTTCACCGCCAACACGTTGACGTGGGTCGGCATGTGCGCCACTGCGCGATAGGCGTTGCTGATCTTCTTGAACTCTTCCCTACGGGCGGCCGCGTCCTGGTAGGGGTCCGCCTGATAAACGCGCAGCCGCGCCATGCCGCCGCTCTTGCCCAACAGATTGTGCTTAGCGCGGTATTCAGTGTAGCGGTCGGTACCTCCGAGTTTCTCCTCTACCTGCCAATCGCGGAACACCAACGCCGCGCTCTTCGGTTTGGCTTTCCCCGTGATCGTTTTCGCAATTTGGGAGTGAATGCGTGTGATGTTATCCAGACGGTTGTCAGGAATGCGGCTCGCATCGCGGAAGTATTTCAGGCAGTGTTTTAAGTCGGTCACGTCCGGACTATCGATGCTCGCCTGGTCGAACACGGCGGCATCATTGGCGGTGAGCAGCACTGTGGCATGTACATGCGCCTTGCGCAGCTCAATCAGGCCGGTATTGCTCTCCCGGATGATGGTGGCCATGGTCTTGGCGTGGCTGCGCAGCTTGGCTAGCGGCGAGAAGAACGGCTGCCGCCCTTCAGGATACCACTTGGAGCCATACACATCGATGTTGCCCCGCGTTCCTTTGACATCCACCAGGTAAACCGCATGAGGCGCGAGGATGGCGATGTCGATCTCAAAAACCTCCTCCCGCTGCCGCATTTCGAAATTGTGGAAGATCAGCCAGCCATCAGGCAGATGATCCCGAAGGAAACCGATGGCCTGGCGTTCAGATTCGTTCGCGGGTTGCCCGATAGGTATGACCTTCGCCATCAGCGAGCCCCGTTTTCTATCGCTCTTTCGACAAGCTGAACGGCTTGCCGTTCTAGCTCGAGAGCTTCTGCGATTTGATCGTGTGCTCCTACGACCGGACCGGCTAGTTGCCTACGAACGCTTTCGTCTGGCCATGGCAGCTCAAATTCAGCCATGTGAGGATCCCATACGCGTGGGATGCTATTTCCAGAGGCTTGCCTTTTGATCAGCACCTGCCCATGCGGTGTCCTTAGAAACAGGTAGATGAAAGCACCATCTACCTCGGTTTTCGGAACTATCCGGTACAGATCATCTGCACAGAAAATATCTTCAAGCCAGCCCGAAACAAAAAGTGGTCGCCCAAACAGACCATAGATTTGCCCTGCAGCTTGAAATATTACCCAGCCCCTTTTGACAATAAATTCCTCAAAATTCGGAGTGCGGCTGCTCACAAAGCGCGGCTCGTTTGCTTCATAAAGATAAGCATCGGTCCCGCTGATGAACTGGCGGCCGTAGGTCTCGTCATCAACCCAAAGTCTCTTAAATATTGGTGGCTTGAAAAGCCGTTCGGCAACTGTCGATAGCCGTTCACAAGAATAGCGGCCGTTCTTGATGGCGGCTTCGGCCTCCAGAGCCGCGGGAGAATGGTATGGAGCATCCAATCGTCGTTTAAGATTCGCAGACGAAACGCTTGACCATCCTAGCTGGCTCACATCCGAATACTCTAACGCCGGTAGGTTAAGCTCCTTTAAGAGCCCACTTGTGCTGGCTTCTATCACTTTCGAAGCCTCTGACCGGAGGTCAGCTGCCGCCTGAACGAGCTCGTGTGCGCTGTCTTCTACCTCGCCAAGCCGTGGCACCGGCAGATGAGCAATGTGATGCGGTTCTAAGTGCGTGATTATAGAGCCGTAGGTTCCTGAGGTTACGATGGGTAGGCCAAATCTTGTGCCGAGGTATGCGTATATGTAGCCAGACTTGACCTTATTCTCGTCTGGAATGACACGCAAAACATCCTCAGTGCATGCCATTCCGTCCATATCGGCGCGAGCATAAGCCATTCGCCCAATTGAACCGGATCGTGTGATGAGTGTCCAACGATCCCTGATTAGGAGCTGACTGTTCTGGTGCGCAACCGATTTTGCAATGTGACTGATGTTGCTGAGGTCAGCCTGAAGAATGTCAGTGCTCGATAAAAACGGGTAGCCATGTTGACTATCGTCTACCCACAGGCGGGTAATACGACCCGCGTTTATAATCCCAGAAATACCACCCTTGGTCAGGTCTTGCAGATGGTCTTTTCTCGCAGTGAGCTGGTGCAGGAGTTCTCTGGCCTCCATTGCACCCGACATATACGGCCCACAATCAAGGCGACGCCCTTGTTTCTCGATCCAACTACTTGGGACAGTTTTTATTTGGAATTTTCTACTCATAACATCACCTCGCCGGTCGCGCGGAATTCCTTATATTTCTTTGCAACCAGCGGCAGCTCGTCATGAATGCGGCGGTTACGGCGCGTGGTTCGGCGGATTTCCACTTCGCCACCTTCGCGAACTCGCTCGATCACTTCCTCGTCGAAGACCAGTTCTTCACCATCCGGGGCTCGCTGGAACAGGAGATTGCCCCGAGCATCGACACCGGCCCGATCCACCACGGCCATGAAGACCTTGTATTCCGGGTGCTCGGTGTTGATCAATTCCTCTTGGCTGCGACGGCGTAGCACCAGAAGGCTGGGCAAGGCGGGCGTCAGGCCATATTCTTTGACGGTGACCTTGAACGGCTCCACCGGCAGGTCAACCGAGGCCAAGACCTCGCAGTGGTGCAGAATCCACCAGCGCACGTATTCATCGCTCGGATTGCCCAGTAAACCGTCGGGAAGCAGGATGCCAACGCGGCCCGTACCGGGCTTTACCCACTGCAAGGCACGTTCAATGAACAACACCTCGGGTGGCACACCGCCGGTGCTCAGATTGCCGGTGTTGCGGAACCCGCCTTCCTCGTCGCGCTCCCAGTTGTTGCCCAGGTCATAGCGTTCCAGGATGGAGGTGTCGCTCACCGTGTCTTGGGTGGAGAACCATGGATTGAGCAGAACCACATCCATGCTGCCCAGGGCTATAGCCGGGCGAGCGGCCTCGATGCCATCAAGATCACCATCCGGGAAAGTGCGGGCGTCGATGCGAAACACGCGGCCTGGATTGCCGGTGGTGAACAGCAGGTTCATGCGGCTGGCCACGGCCAGGAAGGGATCGATGTCGCAGCCCAGAGCATTGCTGGCCGCCCATGCGGCGGTTTCGTTTTGCGCCTGGCGGATCTGTTCGTTGGTGGCCTCTTCAGGCGTGGTGCCCATGACCGCCAGTTTCTTCTTGAAGATGTGCGCGGCGGTCATAGCCAGGAAAGTGCCGGTGCCGCTGGAGCAGTCCATGATGCGTTCGCCGGGTTGCGGGTCGAGCATCTCCACCGCCATTTCGGCGACGTTGAGTGGCGTGGGGTAGCGGCCCTCACGTCCGTCCATCACGCTCCGGGCGACCGCACGGAAGGCCCCTGTACGGTAGCGGGGTTGGGTTTCACTCAGGGAGTATCGGGCCAGTTCCATCACCACTCGAGCGGTCTCGTGGGGTTCCAGCGTCACATCCCAGCCGCGGGTCAGCAGGTTCGGTTGCCAGGCCTTGGCGGCGGCAATGGACTCGTTGATGCGCTGCGCAACGGCCTGTTGGCCCGCATCGGTGAAAGGCTCGTCGCCCTTGATCCAGAACTTGCGCTCGCCGGCGGGCAACGTCTCGTCATGAATCTTGGCCAGCATCAGCACGGCCAGTTGCTTGAAGGAATCTTTGTGGTCGAGACCGAGGTTACGGTTCAGATACCGGTGGCACCGCATCAAGGCATCTTCCAAATCCTCCGCCTCGGCGCTGACCTGAATGACGCCGCCGGTGCGGTCGAGATCGGTGGTGCGTTCGCCTGGCACCGGCCAGACACCCAGTGGCTTGGCTCGGACCTCGAAGCGGGTGCGCTCCACCTGGAACAGGAACTCTTCCTGGCCGTTGGTCCACATGCCCAATGTCGCGCCGGGGATCAGTTCCAGCAGCTCCTTCAACTCGCGCAGGTCAGCATCGGCCTCAGCAATGGAACGGAGCTTGTCGCGCTTCTTCTGATTCTTGCAGACGATGATCCGCTGCAGGTTGTCGTTGTTGTGCTCGGCATCGGGACGGAATATCGCGATGTCAATGCGCTTGCGCCCCTGGCCGGGGATCTGCGGGTTGTAGTTGATCTCCAGATCGTTCCGGTCAAAGCCGTAGCTCTCGATGAGCTGGCGCAGAACCTTCTGCACCAGCAGCTTCCTGGCCGAGGCGCTCTCCTTGTTGCCGGTCAGGATGTCGATGAAAAAATTATCGGGGCCGCTCTCTTCGGCTGAATCCTGCGGGGCATCAGCGATGTTGTCGTTTTCATCGCTCATTTGCTTGCCACCTTCTTCTGGGGCCGATCGTTGATCCGGCTAGGTGAGCGTTTCTTAACGAGAGTCTGCCCGTCGTGCTCATGGAGAAATTCGCGATATTTCTCGGCAATCACCGGCAGATCGTTGTCCTCGATCTTTTCACTGCGGGTCAGGGTCCGTTCCACGAAGCGCCCACCGATGCGGATGCGCTCGGTATACTGCCTGGGCTCAACGATCTCTTCGCCGTCCGGCGTGCGCTTGTAGAGCTTGTTACCACGGCGGTCGAAGCCAACCTTGTCGGCCACAGCCATGAAAACCGGGTATTCCTCGGCACCGCCCAAGGCCTCACGATGTTTTTCCTGGTCATCCTTACGGCGCAGAAACAGCAGACTGGTGAGGATATTGACGTTGGCTTCGGCAATGAAGGCTTCCACCGGCAGGTCAACGGAGGCGAGCACCTGGGTTTCACGCATGACCCACCAGCGGATGTATTCTGCCGCTGGATTGCCGAGAACACCGTCGGGCAGGACGATGCCCATGCGGCCCTTGCCTGGCTTGAGCCATTTGATGCAGCGCTCGATGAAAAGAATCTCTGGCGCGACGCTGCCCTTGAGCACGCCGGTGTTGCGGAAACCGCCTTCACCATCCGGCTCCCAGCTATGGGCCAGTTCGTACTGCTCCAGAATGTGCTTATCGGTAATCGGGATGTCCGAGCCGAACGGAGGATTGGTGGCAACGATATCCACCGACCCGAGCGGAATTTCTTTCTTGGCGGAAGGTAGATCGGCCAGATGCCCCAGCGGGAATTCCAGGGAATTGACGTTGTAAATGTGGCCACGGCCGTCACCTGCCAACACCATGTTCATCTGCGCGGCACGGATCAGAAAGGGATCGAAGTCGGTCCCGAAGAGCTGGGCGGCGGCATACTCTTTTAACCGTTCGTGGACATTCAGGAATTCGGTGGTGTCCTCGTTTCCGGCCTGGGTGTTTTGCTCTTCCCGAAACTTCTTCAGCATGTGCCCCAGCGTAGCGACCAGGAAGCCGCCTGTACCACACGCCGGGTCCAGCAGGGTCTCGTTCTCCTTGGGGTCGAGCATTTCAATCACCAGCTTCACGACGCCCCGGGGGGTGAAATACTGGCCACGGTCGCCGCGCAGGTTGACGCCCACCAATTCCTGGTAGGCCACACCCTTGGCATCGACATCCGTCCGGGTGAAATCGTACTTGGCCAATTCAGAAACGATAAAGGCCAGCGCCCGGTCGGACAGAGTAATCTCCTCGTTGCCCCGGAAAATGTTCTTGTATTGCTTTTTGACCTCGATGAAGAGTTCCTCGATACGCGCGCGGATCGCCTTGCGGCCATGTGCGTCGAACTGCTCTTTCGGGCCTGCCCAGAAGCGGCGTTGCCAGGCTTGGCGCTGCTTGGCACGTAGGTTTTCATCGTGCATCTTGCAGAAGATCAGATAGAGGAACTGCCAGAAGGCGGCGTCCTTGGGCATACCCTCGTTGCCATGGATGAAGTTGTGGCAACGGCGGAAGGTAATCTTGAGCATCTCGTTGTCGGCGACGCGGGTGTGGGCATCGGAGATGACCTCCTTGGTGCCGACCGACTCTTCGGCCAACGGCCAGTCGCCGATGGGGTTGCACTTGGTCTCAAAGCGCTTTTGCTCCTTCTCGACAAAGAAGAACTCCAGGCCATTGGTCCACAGGCCGTACTGAACCGCATCGACCTCGCGCATGATGGTCTCGATTTCGTCAAGGTCCTTAGCAGCCTGCTCGAAGTCGCGGATGCGCACTGCATTCTTGCCGGTGTTCGGCTCCTGGCGACAAATCACGGCGCGGCCAAGATTCTCGATGGCGTGTTCCTTACCGTGGTGGAAGATGGCCACGTCCACCCTCTTTCGCCCGCCAATCGAGAAATCCAGCTCCATGTCTTCCGGTGAGAACCCGTATTCGTGGATCAAGGCGCGAACCACCCGCTGCCGGACCAGCTCCTTTTTCGTTTCCTTGATCTGCCTGCCAGAAACATAATCGAGCGTATATCCCGCCGGGATGGTGTTCTCGGCCTGCATGCTTTTTTTCGTTTTCATTTTGGTCTCCCTGTAATGCAGGCGAACATCATCGTTTATCCTCGTCACATTGTTCGTGAGTTGTACGTTTTTGCTGCTCGATCCACTCATCAAGATCTGCGCGAGAAAACCTCCACTGCCCTCGAACCTTGAAGCCAGGAAGCTCTCCTGCTTGGACCATGGAGTAGACCGTCTTTTCCCCTACCTTTAAGAGGGTAGCGACTTGGCGCAGTTTCAGGATCTCTTCGCTCGACACAGCAGCCCCCCTTTGCTCACAAACGCGCGGCAAGAATGATCGAACAGATTATGCCCGTTTTTACCAAACTTTGGCATTTTACACCAGACGATTTATGTGTTGCATAACACTAAACAATTTGATAGATTTCATGATCATGAGGAACTTCGGCGAGACTCTCCGAGAGCTGCGCATTGCCCAGGACCTGGGACTTCGGGAAACGGCGGTGAAAGTCGGAATTTCGCCGGCCTATTTGAGCCGCATCGAACGTGGCAAGGAGAGGCCGCCAAGTGCGGAGGTGATCAAGGCATTGGCAAGTGTCTTGGCCGCCGATCCCGATGTGCTCTTTCGCTTGTCATCCTCCACAGACCCAGAGATGACCGAATTTCTCCATGGGCACCCGGAGGTCATGAAGTTATTGAGATTGCTAAGGGAGCATCATGCGTCGGCTTCAGAAATCCGGCACCTTTTGAAGTCGGCGAGTGCCTTGGTCGAAAAGCGCGGTTCCCATTAGGGGTCAATTCTCGCGTGTTCGCTGGGGTGACCTGTAGGCTGCGGTCGCCACAAGAACCCAAGCTGCGTCAGCGCCCCTTCGTGCGGCAAGATTCCCCTGCAACGCGCCACTTGAGAGGAAGAGTGTGGCCCCTTGGCCCCTCGGGAGGAAGCAACGTTTTGCATTTTTTACAGCCAATTCGGTCCGAACAACTCCTCCAAGGGGCTCAGGATCGGGGGAAGGCTTTCCTCACAGGTCAGCCCAAGGTAGGTGGCCGCGCGGGTGGCGCCAACGTACAGATACTTGTCGAAAAGGTCTGGGTGCCTTTCGGCGAGCCGATCTATCCCAACGAAGAAGACTGCTTCAAACTCCAGTCCCTTGATATGCTGAACATTGAAAACGCGGACGGCGCCATCGCGGCCGCGCACCCTACCGTCCAAGCAAGCTTCGACGCTGATATTGTGTTCAGCAAGCGCGTCGCTGAGCGCTGCTGCCACGGGACTAACTTCGTTCTCGTCGTTTACCAGCACGGCGATTGATGGCAGATCACCGACAAATCCCTCGATCTCCACGATCCGATCCGCCAACCATGTTGCGGCGTCGTCCAAGCTACCCATGTCTTTTGCCAACACGGGCGGGACACCTTCGTTTTCGGCGAAATCCGGCAGAATGGCATCGTCCTCACTTCCTCCTGAGAGAACTACAAGCTGTCGCGCCAGGTTATGAAGCTGCCGGCTTTGTCTGTAAGCGACCGTAATCGTCCGCGTTGCAATATCTGGAAGTACCCACTTCATTTCGTCGCGGGTGCGTGTTCCCCAATTGGTCACACGCTGATTGAAGTCTCCGCAAGCAAAAAAGGAGCGGGTTGTCGGCCTCGCCATGGTTGCCATACAGGCCAGTTGGAGTGGCGAAAAATCAGTTGCCTCATCGACAAGAACCTGCGTTCGGTAAAGCTGCGATATTCTTTCCAGCGTCCCACGCGCAGGCGTCTCCATGTTGGTCAACGCGCGTGCGCCGGTTATCAGTTCGTCGGTCCCGCGCAGCATGGCAAGGAGCATGACATCGACTTCGAGAGGGTGGACATCCGTCGCGCTGAAACCGTCGGCGCGATACCATCGCTTTTCGCTCTGTCGGGTACGTCTGAAACGGCGATAGCGCGCCGGCGTTCCGTCGATGTATCGACGCACGGGATTGACGAACGTCCGCAGCGCGGATTGCACAACCAAGCTTTCCCCTACCTCTGGTAATTCCTCTTCCTGCAGCGTCCTGTCGCCGAGCCAACTGAGAAGGCGACCCGTCTGCCCCGTTTTGGTTGCGCTTCTCTTGCGGGCACGCGAGCGTGCCAAGGCGCGAACGGCACGCATGTACGCCGCAACGGCCGCTGCTCGACCTACGCGGGGCTGGTTCGTTTCTTCTTCGTCATCGACCTCTTGATCGGAGTCATCATCCGGCACGTCGTCCAGCGCCGAAATGAACACCGCCATGTCGTCGAGGAATGCCTTGTCTCGATTTACCTGAAGATTTAGACCCCGCCGGATCTTCCCGTCCGTCGTTTCCTTCATGGCGCTGACCCGCGTTCCAATCTCGGCCGCTAGGTCCATGAGGGACGCGAACGTTCCCGGCTGGGGCGTTGGCCCTGCGCCTTCGATGATGGCCAAGACCCGCCGGCCGAGCTTCGCAACCTCCGGTGACGGGTTTTCGCTCAGGCTTTTGGCCGCGACGCGCATTTCTTCCCAGAATGTGGCCTGCTGCCACTGGTCGAAGTCTGAGAACCAAGCGATCTGCTCCGCCTCCACTTCAGGAGAGAGTGTCCGCGCCGTCTCCTTCATCACGAGCGAGCTGCTACTTGCGGCCGAGCGCAATATCCGGAAGCCGCCACGAGCCAGTTCCTCTCGAAACTCCGCCCAGGTGCGGATACGGTCATCCGGTGCGGGGATACCTTCCCGATTGAATGCCTCTTTCACATACAGCCTAAGCAACTCCGTCGGTGTGAACATTATCCAGCTTTGCGCGTGATCTGCCTCAGAGACGTTGCGTATCGCTTGACGTTCGGCGTCGTCGAGAAAGGCCAAATCCAACTTCTGACCGAGACGGCGAATGAGTGTGGTCGTCTTTCCGGTCCCCGGTGCACCGAGGATCAGAAGACGACTCCCAAGCGGCATTCGGAAGATTTCGCCCTGGTAGCGATCCAGAATAGGCTGGTCGCGAAGGTCCATTCTGGAAATCACCGCGCGCCGCACGCCCTCTCGGACGTTGGCCTCGCTACTTTCTTCTTTCAGCAGTTCCTCAAGGGCGGTCTCGTCAATCTCTTCGACCGTTTCGAGGAGCGCCCGCAAAGACTCGACGGTCAGCGGCCCATAGTCGTCGCCTTCTAAAATGGCATTGCGCGCGTCCCATATCTGGTTCGCCCGGAATGGTTGGAACCGGGCATGTTCGACGATCTCCACGTCAATCGTCTCGCCGTCGCGGGGCAATTCGTACTCATCGCCGATGCTCAGCTCCGCGAGCCGCCCAACCCGGGAACGATAACTGGCAAACTTAAGCCGCTTGTCAGGAAGGGGTGCCGCAGCCGCGCGAGAGAAGTAATAGGTCATCTTCTGACCATTCTCGTCGGCTACGACGACGCGCGCGATCGCAGGTTCACGGGAGAGAATCTGGTTTCCTTCGAGGTTCTCTTGTGTGATCCGGCTGTGTGTTCGGATGGTTTCCTGTTCGGTAAAGGTGTTCCTGACAATCGACGTCGGGCTGCTGCCAGAAACGCCGCTTTGAAGGGCTGCTTCCGCAGCCTTCGCTACCTTATCGAAAGTCTCAAGACTCTCTTCTGCGACCGGACGGATATGTTCTTCTGTCTCCCGCGCGTCACTCATACCTCGTCCCCCAAGTGCAATTTTTCTAGGATTCAACGTCGCAACGCGCGAATGGCAACCCAATCGCCGTCGCCGGGGCGCTTGACCGACCAATAGTTCCACCCATCCAGTCGTGTGTGCTTCCCATCTTTCGTAACAGCTACGCCTCCTGCAGCGGCAGATGGGCTTTTAAACCGTTGGCCCTCGACCAGCCATTCTCCATCAGTAATTGCGCCCTCATATCGGCGGCCGTTGTATTCCATGCGAACTTCACTACCATGTGGCAGCGTTACCCCCTTACCAGACCAAGATCGCCTGGCTTCATTGATCGCGTCGGACTCCGCCGCACCGCCAAGCTTGAGCAAACGGCGGAGCACATCGTTCGGCGATTCTGAAAAGCTCTTCCGTTCCGCTTCAATTTTCTTGTGAACATCGAAGTCAATCTCGATCGTGCGTAGATCTCCCATGGGTCGCTCCAATCGTAAGCTACATAGGCTGACGTTACCCCATATCGCTTCATTTGTGAAGTAAATATAGTATTAATAGTAGTTCAAGAGGGGAAAGCCACCCCCTGCAGCCGAGCCTGTAGTCTCGGCCGACCCCTTCGAGCGGGGGAATCCCCCGCAACGCCCCCTTTTCAGAGTGAGAGTGCGGACCGGTTTGCCGTGACGGGATGAGGACCGGAGGAGAGGCCACCGGCGCCCGTCGCGGAGAACCGCGATGTCCAGTAAGAACCGCAAATCCTGCGCCCGTCGCGACCGGACCAATCTCTATTCCGAAATCACCGACAAGATCATTGCCGAACTGGAGGCCGGCCGGGTGCCTTGGGTCCAGCCTTGGGGAACGGCGGCGGCGAAGGCGCCCCTTGGCCTTCCGAAGAACGCCTCCACCGATCGTCAGTATTCGGGCATCAACATTCTGCTCCTCTGGGGCGCCGTCATTGAGCGCGGCTTTTCCGGCCAGAGCTGGCTGACCTTCCGCCAGGCGCTATCGATGGGCGGCAATGTCCGCAAGGGTGAACGCGGCACCACAGTCGTCTACGCCGATCGCTTCGTGCCGGAGGACGAAAAGCGCTGTGCGCGTGAGACCGGCGAGGATGCCCAGGCGATCCCGTTCCTCAAGCGCTTCACCCTCTTCAACACCGATCAGTGCGAGAACCTGCCCGAGGATGTCGCGACCGCCGCACCGCCGGTGCCGACAGGTCTGATCGAACCACGTGTCGAGGCACTGATCGCCGCCACCGGCATCGACTTTCGCATCGGGGGCAACCGGGCCTTCTACGTGCCGGCCCATGACTACGTGCAAGTGCCTCCGCCGCAAGCCTATTTCGAACCCATCAATTGGCATCGCACCGCGCTGCACGAGCTGGGCCACGCGACAGGCCATCCCTCGCGTCTGGGGCGGGATTTCTCGGGCTCCTTCGGCACCAAGAAATACGCCTTCGAAGAGCTCATTGCGGAGATCAACGCCGCCTTCTGCTGCGCCTCGCTCGGCATCGCGCCGACCGTCCGGCACGCCGACTATATCGGCTCCTGGCTTGAGGTGCTGCGCGAGGACAATCGCGCCATCGTCCGCGCCGCCAGCCAGGCGGGCAAGGCCGCCGACTGGCTTCTGGCCTTCACGCCAGAAGATGCGAAATCAATCAATGGGATTCCCGAGGCGCTCACGATATGATTCAATGGCAACTACACCATCGCCGCGCACCCGCTTGTTCGACCAATGTAAAGCCAACAACAATGACAACATATGCTCCCAAGCGAACGACCGGCCCCGGGCAGACCATCCAACTCAACCAACTCGAGATCCACTACGAGGAATACGGAACCGGGCAACCGCTTGTTCTATTGCACGGGTTCGGCGGATGCAGCCAGAATTGGCATCCCTTCATCGACCAACTCTCCGAGCGCTATCGCTTGATCCTCGTCGATCTGCGCGGCCATGGTTACTCCACCAATCCAGATAACAGGTTCACACATCGGGACGCGGCCGAGGACGTGTTCCTCCTGCTCGACGAACTTGGAATTGAATCCTTTTCGGCCATGGGCATCAGTTCTGGCGGAATGACGCTCCTGCACATGGCGACAACCAAGCCTGAGCGCATCGACTCGATGGTGCTTATCAGCACGACCACCCATTTTCCGGACCAGGCCAGGGCCATAATGCGCCGCGCTTCGATCGGCTCACTGCCTCGTGACGTTCAGGAAATGTATCGCGAGTGCGCCAAGCGCGGCGACGAACAGATTCGCCAACTCCTCTCTCAATTCAACGCGCTGGCAGAAAACGATGATGATATGAATTTCACGAAAGAGAGCTTGTCGACCATCACGGCGCGCACGCTCGTCGTGCACGGCGATCGCGACAACTTCTTCCCGGTTGAAATTCCGCTCAACCTGTATCGTTCGATACCGAATTCCGAGTTATGGATTATTCCGGGCAGCGACCACTCTGCCATTTTCGATGCCGCGACTCCCTTCGCCTCTACGGCGTTGCGGTTTCTTGATAGGCCGCACTGAATACCGAAGCTTCTCTTGGACCGACTGATCACCCTGTTGAACACTGGTTTGACCAATGATGGTGGGCCAGTTCGCGCGCCGAGCTAGGCGAGGATCGGTTGGTCGCGCCGATAACCCACTGCAAGAAACGGACACGCAACTGTATCCCGGCCAGAGTCATCGGAAAACTCGGCGGTTCCGGCATTGGCAAGAAGGAGAGTGAGAGGGCTGCGCCCTGTTTCCGTGACGGGTTTCAAGCCGAGAGAGAGGCTCTCGGCGCCCGTCGCGGAGTAACTCACCATGGCCACAGCAGCCAAGAAGATCACCCTGTCGTCGTCGCGCGACATCCCCTTCAACAAGCTCGTCCTCTCCCAGTCCAATGTCCGGAGGATCAGGGCCGGCGTCTCGATCGAGGACCTGGCCGAGGACATCGCCCGCCGCGGCCTCCTGCAGAACCTCAACGTCCGTCCGGTCGTGGATGGCGACGGCGAGGAGACTGGCATGTTCGAGGTTCCGGCCGGCGGCCGCCGCTTCCGGGCGCTCGAACTTCTCGCCAAGAAAAAGCGGTTGGCCCGCACCGCGCCGGTTCCCTGCAACGTGCGCGAGGTGGACAGCGACATCTCGGCCGAAGAAGATTCGCTCGCCGAAAACGTCCAGCGCGCTGCCCTACATCCTCTCGACCAGTTCCGCGCCTTCCAGACATTCCGGGACCAGGGCATGAGCGAGGAAGACATCGCCGCGCGCTTCTTCGTTTCGGTCAATACCGTCAAGCAGCGCCTCAAGCTCGCTTCGGTGTCGGAAAAGCTCCTCGACCTTTATGCGGAGGACGCCATGACGCTCGATCAGCTCATGGCGTTCACGGTTTCCGCCGACCATGCTCGACAGGAACAGGTCTGGGAGGCCATCGAGCATAGCTGGTCGAAGGAACCCTATCAGATCCGTCGCATGCTGACCGAGAATACCGTTCGGGCCTCGGATCGGCGCGTGCGCTTCGTCACTATCGAAGCCTATGAGGAGGCCGGCGGCACCGTCCTGCGCGATCTCTTCCAGGACGATGACGGGGGCTGGATCGAGGATGTCACCCTGCTCGAACGGCTGGTCGGCGAGAAGCTCACCGCCGAGGCGGAGGCCATCGCTGAGGAGGGCTGGAAATGGCTCTCGGTCGCGGCCGATTTCCCCTATGGCCACACCAACGGCTTGCGGGCGCTCACCGGCACGTCGGTCGATCTCACCGACGAGGAACGGGCCACACGCGAAGCCCTGCGTGAGGAGTTCGACCGTCTGGAGGCCGAATATGCCGAGGCCGATGAGTTGCCCGACGAGGTGGATGAACGTCTCGGCGAGATCGAGGTGGCGCTCGACGCGTTCGAGGATCGGCCGAAGCAATACGATCCTGCCGAGATCGGCCGCGCCGGTTCATTCGTCAGCATCCGCCACGATGGCCAGCTCTCCGTCGAGCGTGGCTATGTCCGCCCCGAGGATGAAGTGTCCGAAGGCGGCGATGACGCGGGAAGCGATGGCGATGGGACGACCGAGCCCGGCGCCGTGCAGCGCACCGTCATTTCCGTCGGCGGCGAACCCGAGCCGCAGGACGAGGAGGACGATGCGATCAAGCCGCTGCCCGAACGGCTGGTGATCGAATTGACGGCGCATCGGTCCCTGGCGCTGCGCGATGCGCTGGCGAACAACCCGTCCGTCGCCATGACCGCGCTGATCCACAAGCTGGTGCGCGACGCCTTCCAGCACGTCTCGTCACCGGGATGCCTGGAGGCATCGGTTCGGCAGGTCTATTTCCCGGTGCAGGGCGATGACCTGAAAGACAGCGCTGCCGCCAAGACCGTCGACGATCGGCACGAGGCCTGGAAGGCTGACCTGCCTCTCGATGATGACGAAGCGCTCTGGGCCAAGATCGACGGTCTCGACGAAGCGAGCCGCATGGCGCTTCTCGCCCATTGCGTATCTTTCGGCGTCAACGCGCTCTACGAGAAGGCCAATCCCTATGGCGCGGGGCCAACCGCGGGTGGCGTTCAGCAGCGCATCCACGAGGCAGACCGGCTCGCCCGCGCCGTCGGGCTCGACATGGTGGAAACCGGATGGCGGCCGACAGTCGACAACTATTTCGGCCGGGTCACCAAGCCCCGCATTCTCGAAGCGGTGCGCGAAGCCAAGGGCGAAGAAACCGCGCAGCTCATCGACCACCTGAAGAAGCCGGACATGGCCAAAGAGGCCGAACGCCTGCTGGCCGACTGCGGCTGGTTGCCCGAACCGCTACGTCTGCCCGCCCTCGACGACGGCACCACCTCGGATGCCGAGGGGGACGACGCCGAAGCCCTACCGGCCTTCCTCTCCGATGAGGACGACGAGGAAGAACCGGTCGACGAGCCGCAGACTGTCGCTGCCGAATAGCCGCTCCCGCGGGACGGCCCCGGGCCGCCCCGCATCTCCCACCATCAGTCTCATCACGGCCCGGTCATCGCACCGGGCCTATTCGTTTCAGGAGCCTGTCATGGCCGACTACTTCACCCACTTCTCCTGCGTCCTCGACGTCAGAACACCCGAGAACGCGGCGCGCGCGCTCGATCTCTACAACCACCTGGCCGACGAAAACGCAGCGGAAGACCCGCCATCGGAAGGCTTCGATCTCTCGATCGTGCCCGAACATGGCGGCACCTGCCTCTGGATACGCGATGATGGCACCGGCGATCCGGAACACGCTATCCAATTCGTCAAACGATGCGCCGCAGCGTTCGCACTGACCGGCCGGTGGGGCTTTCAGTACGCCAATACCTGTTCGCGGCCCCGTATCGATGCGTTCGGTGGCGGCGCCCATGTCCTCGACCTTGCCACCGGCGAGACCGTGGCGTGGACCTATACCGGCGAATGGCTCGCCGACACGCTTGCGGGAGGCCAGTCATGAGCATTCCCGACCATGCCCGCGCCAATTTCCAGACGCTGCTGCGGGCCGCCGCCGACGGCAATCTCGCCCTGCTCGAATGCGCCGACGCCGAGACCGGAGCGGTGCGCTATGTGATTTGCGCGGTGGGCCGGGATGCCGGCGAGTTCCTCTTCACGCCCTTTGGCCATCTCGCCGACGGTAATCCCTACGAGGCCTATCGGCCGCCCGAGCCATGAGAGGGAGAGGGTTGCCGGGACGGGTATGAGCCGGTGCGGTCCAGAGAGAGCGCTGCCCGGCTTGCCCCGTTCCTGCTCTCCCGAGGTTCTCCCCCATGACAGAGATCATTCCCGCGGCGGCGCTTGCCCGCGCCGCCCGTCAACTCCTTCCGCTTCTCGAACAAGCGCATCGCATCGACGCGCCCGCGCTCCGCATCGCGATGGACGCCGCCTTCGGCGGCTCCGATACCGATGGCGCCTGGGACTGGAAGACCGCCTATGACGTCTGCGAAGGCGCCGCCGTCCTGTTCTTACGCAAATACGGAAAGGCGCTTCTGCGCAAAGCCGGATCTCCGGCGGCCGCGTTGCCATTGCTCACCAGGATCGCAGGCCTTCAGCCCTCGCACACCCGCCGCTCAGAAGAGAGCGAAGCCTTCCAGCAATTCTCGACGCCGATCCCCCTGGGCTTCGCCGCGGCGACCGCCGCTGCGATCACCGTGGACGACATCGTGCTGGAACCCTCCGCCGGCACCGGACTGCTCGCCATTCTTGCCGAGATCGCTGGGGGCAAGCTTCATCTCAACGAACTGGCCGAGACGCGCGGCGCGTTTCTCTCGTCCCTCTTTCCGGCTCTTTCGGTCACACGTTTCGATGCAGCCCAGATCGACGACTATCTGGACGCCAATGCTGTTCCCACCGTCGTGCTGATGAACCCGCCATTCTCGGTGATGGCAAATGTCTCCGGACGCATGGCAGATGCCGCCTATCGTCATGTTGCCTCGGCGCTGGCGCGCCTGGCGCCCGGTGGACGCCTCGTTGCCATCACCGGCGCCAGTTTCGCACCCGAGACCCCGAGATGGCGGGACGCATTCATGCGCCTGCAGGAGCATGGGCGCGTCGTCTTCACGGCTGCGATCGACGGTGCGGTCTATGCGCGCCATGGCACCACCATCGACACACGGCTGACGGTGATCGACAAGATCGCGGCCGACGATCCCACCGCCTTTCCGGCATCGCTGGGCGTCGCGCCTGATGTCGCGACGCTGCTTGGCTGGATCGAGGCGGACATGCCGCCCCGCGCACCGGTCTCCTTGCCGACGATCTCCGGACAGCAGGTCACCCCGTCGCGTTCGACCTCAGCCGTACCGCGCCATAACGGTGGCATCAGCACTGCATCTTCCATTGCCGCCCCGACCGGCGAAGAACTCTCCTACGAGACAGTCGATTGGACCCCGCCGCAAGGCGGGCATCTCACCGATGCGATCTATGAGGAATACGCGCTTCAGTCGATCCGTATTCCCGGCTCTCAGGCGCATCCGACCAGGCTCGTCCAGTCCGCCGCCATGGCCTCTGTCGCGCCGCCGAAACCGGACTATCGCCCGCATCTGCCAGCGGAACTCGTAGCCGATGGCACTCTCTCCGACGCCCAGCTCGAAAGCGTGATCTATGCCGGCGAAGCCCATGCCCAGCATCTCGCCGGCGCCTGGATCGTCGATGAGACCTGCGATGTCGTCACCGCCGCGGCGGAGGATGCCGACGACGCTGTCCGCTTTCGGCGTGGCTGGTTCCTCGGCGACGGCACCGGCGCGGGCAAGGGCCGCCAGGTCGGCGGCATCCTGCTCGACAACTGGCTCAAAGGTCGCCGCCGCGCCGTCTGGGTATCCAAATCCGACAAGCTACTCGAGGACGCACAGCGCGACTGGTCGGCGCTCGGACAAGAGCGGTTACTGGTCACACCGCTGTCGCGGTTTCGCCAGGGCACGCCCATCCGTCTGCCGCAGGGCATCCTATTCACCACCTATGCCACGCTGCGCTCCGACGAGCGCGGATCCAAGGTTTCGCGGGTCCGGCAGATCGTCGATTGGTTGGGGGAAGATTTCGATGGAGTGATCATTTTCGACGAAAGCCACGCCATGCAGAACGCCGCCGGATCGAAGGGCGAACGCGGCGACCAGGCCGCCTCGCAGCAGGGCCGCGCCGGGCTGCGCCTGCAGCACGCGCTCCCCGATGCGCGTGTCGTCTATGTCTCGGCGACCGGCGCCACCACGGTCCACAATCTCGCCTATGCCCAGCGGCTCGGTCTCTGGGGCGGCGAGGATTTCCCCTTCGCCACCCGTGCCGAATTCGTCGAGGCGATCGAGGATGGCGGGGTCGCCGCCATGGAGGTGCTGGCCCGCGACCTGAAGGCGCTCGGCCTCTACCAGGCTCGTTCTCTATCCTATGAAGGGGTCGAATACGAGTTGGTCGAGCACCAGCTCACCGACGAGCAGCGGCGCATCTACGACGCCTATGCCGGCGCCTTCGCGATCATTCACAACAATCTCGACGCCGCCATGCAGGCGACCAACGTCACCGGCAGCGAAGGCACTCTGAACCGGCAAGCCAAGTCCGCCGCACGGTCCGCCTTCGAGAGCGCCAAGCAGCGCTTCTTCAACCACCTCATCACGGCGATGAAGACGCCGTCGCTGATCCGCGCCATCGACGCCGATCTCGAAGCCGGCCATGCCGCCGTCATCCAGATCGTCTCGACCGGGGAAGCCCTGATGGAACGTCGGCTCGCCGAGATTCCGACCGAGGACTGGAACGACGTCCAGGTCGACATCACCCCGCGCGAATATGTATTATCCGGAGCTCCGGATAACACATAATATGCCGCGTCGGCGTT
>NZ_DEPM01000155.1:3876-4147 GCF_002358775.1 Martelella sp. UBA3392 | reverse complement strand
CCCCCGGCGCCCTGAATTTCCACAAGCCGCATGGCTTCTCCTCCCGGCATGGAGCGGCAGGCGCCGCGCCATGCGTCGTTTCAGCTTACTTCCAGTCGTGCACGACCGGGTTCGACAGATGGCCGAGCCCCTCGATCTCGATGTCGATGACACCGGAAAGCTTGTGCATATTGACCGACCGGTGGCCGTTGGGGAAGTTGCCGACGCCCTTGGCCGAGGTGCCGAAGCAGATGATGTCGCCGGGCTCGAGCGTGAAGTAGCGGCTCGCCTC
>NZ_DEPM01000155.1:0-3569 GCF_002358775.1 Martelella sp. UBA3392 | reverse complement strand
AGCGGCTCGCCTCGGCGATCACCTCGGCGACCTTGAAACGATAGCTCGCCGTCGAATCGATCGCAAAGGGCTCGCCGTCGAACCAGCCCTTCACCTCCAGCGCATCGGGGTTTTCCACCTCGTCGGCGGTGGTGATCCACGGGCCCATCGGGCCGAATGTGTCGGTCGCCTTGGAGCGGGTGTGGTAGACGAAATAGACGTCGTTGTCGTCCTCGCCCTTGCGGTTGCGCCATGCCAGATGATGCGGGCGGATCAGGTCCTTCTCGCGGGTGGTGGCGATCGAATCGAGGCCGAATTTCAGGCCGTGCGAGGTAACGTCATTGGTGATGGTGAAGCCGAAGATCGCGTCCTTGGCCTCTTCGACCGAAATCTTCCGGCAGCGCTTGCCGATCACGGCTGCAAGCTCGAGCTCCGGAATGGTCTCGCCGAAATGCTCTTCCATGATGATCGGCTTGTTGTGGCCGGTCAGGCAGGACGGGGCCTTCAGGAAGAAATTCGGCACGCCCGGATCACGGTGGGCGGATTTGCGGATGCCCATATTGTTGAAGGCGACGCCAAGCACCTTGGAGGGGCGCGGCTGCGGCGGCAGCCAGTCGAGGGCGGCTTCATCGAGCGGCTCGGCAGTGCCCTTTTCGAGCGCCGCGCGCACCTCGTCGAGCCTGCCCTCCTCGATCAGATCGAGCATCGAGCGCGGCGCTTCGCCAAGGCCGGCGCTCTCGTAGAGCGCGGAGAGCAGCACGGGCTTGCCGTCCTTCTGGGCGACCAGCGCCGGGCGTCCCTGATGATTGATCGTGCCTAGTTTCACGGTAGTCTCCTGCTGTTCGGGCGGGCTTCATGTCTGCTTGCGTGTTTCGGCGCCCATCCGCCACACGGAGAAGGAAGGCTCAGCCGAGGTCGAGACCGACGAGCTTTGCGGAATTGTCGCGCACCATCAGGCGCACCTCGTCCTCGGAAAAGCCGAGCGCGAGCAGCAGCTTGATCGCCTGGCGCATGCCTTCCACCGGCGAGGGATTGTCGACCTGACCGAGGTCGGAGCCGATCGAGGAATGTTCGACGCCGGCGGCAAGGATGTGCTCCTTCAACTCCTCCGGGGAGAACACGTTGAAGCGCGAATCCACATAGAGGCAGGCCGATTGCTCGATCAGCGCGCCGAACTGAGCGAGCTCGGTGATGTCCTGATAGGTGAAATGCAGCCCATACATCGGATGGTTGACCAGAAGCCGCTTGACGCCGCGCTTCTTCGCCTCCTCGAACAGCTTCCATATCTCATAGATATGCAGATGCCCCGATGACAGGATCGCGTCGAAGGCAGCGATCGAATCGAGGATTTCCTTCACGACATCGAGAATGTCGCCATAGGCATCGAGCACGGTGATGCCGGGCGATTTCTTGAGCTGGACATTGGAGGCAAGGCGGGACTTGCGGTGGGAGGAGCGGATGTGGTTGGCCGATTGCGCCGTCGGCATCCACACCAGCTTTGCGCCCTGGTTGAGCTGGGCGTCGACCACGTAGGGGTTCAGCCCGCCGGTGGTGTTGTTGAGCACCAGTCCGCCATACATCGCCACGTTCAGGTGGCCGAGCACGCGCTCCATGATCGGCAGGAAGGGGGCCACCGAATAGTGGTGATCCTTGAACATGATGCCGCGCATGCCGGCGACCGCCGCCTGTTCCACGGCCTGGAAGTGATCGAGCTGGCGCGCCATGGTGGAGGGGCCGGAATGGACGTGCAGATCCACCGCCCCCTTCATCAGCCCGTCGACGACGCCGTCATCGATCGTCGCCATCAGCGCGCGCGCCTTCTCCCTGTTCTCCGCCCCGTTCTCTGCCATGCCAGTCTCCTTGTCTTGCTGGAAAAAGGTATAGGGCTTGACAATTTGCGCCGACAACGCGCAAACCCATCTCGTTTCGACAGACGAAACGCCACTGACCGGGAGGATGAAGTGAGCATTCGTTCGATTGAGCGCGGCCTGCGCGTGCTGCAGGAAATGAATCTGCAACCCTACACTTCGATCGCCAGCCTGCACGAGCGTACCAGGCTACCGAAGCCGACGCTGGTGCGCATCCTGAAGACGCTGGAACAGGCGGGCTATGTGGAGAATGATCCGCGTGTCGGCGGCTATCAGCTCTCCGCGCTGGTGGCCTCGCTCTCCTCCGGCTATCACAAGGAGCCGATGGTGGTGGAGGCCGGCCGGCCCTGGGCGGTCGCCGTCACCCGCAAGCATCAATGGCCGGTCTCGATCGCGCTTCTGGACCGCGATGCCGTGGTGGTGCGGTTTTCGACTGTGCCGGACAGTTCGGTCTCGCCGTTCCACAAGACCGTTAACATGCGCCTGCCGTTGATCACCCGCGGTCTGGGCCTTGCCTATCTCGCCTTTGCGGAAGAGGAGGAACTGGGGCTGATCCTGCGCATGCTGCAGACCTCGGACGATCCGGAAAACGAACTTGCCCGCAACCCGGAAAAGATGAACCGGCTGGTCGCCATGACCAGGGCCCGCGGCTATGCCACCCGCGCCACCCATGTCGAGCCGCGCAATTCCGATACGCTCGCCGTGCCGGTCTTCAACGATTCCGGCCGCGTGGTCGCCAGCCTCGGCCTCACCTATTTCCGCTCCGCCTTCTCCTCCCACCGCGAAGCCTGCGAGCGCTACGCCCCGGTCCTGAAATCAGCCTCGAAGGAAATCACGCGGGATCTGACGCGGCTGAAGAGCAGTGCGCTGGTGTGAGAGCGGGGAGAACCGAAATCCACCGCAAAGCAAATTGTCCCAAAACGGGAGCCAGATTCACGCGGTCAATGAAAAGATAAAAAATGGTGCCGCTTACGTGACTCGAACACGTGACCCCATCATTACGAATTGTTTTTTGGCAATGATTTCAGATATTTAGATGGAGTGTCACGGTGTTGGATCCTACTATCCAAGCTTTTGGATCGACTCGTCTTTTGTTAGTAGGACGATAGCACATCATGTCACCCGGTTGCTACGCGTTTCAACCCGTGACGCTACTAGGCCAATGCTAATCCCGCCGCACCCTACTAAACCCCCGGACCTCCCCCTATCAACGGGTTTTCACGTTTGGGCCGGGGAGCGGAACAGGCCTTCTCGACTGTATCGGGCGATAGACGGTTCTTGAAAGGCGATCGCCGCAAATTTTCTGACTTTAGTTAAGGACTATTATTAATAAACAAAAATGCCATTTCTTTAATTAATGATGACTGCTATTTAAATCTCCGAACTTAGACCATTCGGAGTCGCGCAGCATGCAGGAATCAAACAAGTCTGGCAGTCGCCTCGGCAGATTCATCGAAACGGCTGTTGCCGGCGAGCGCGTCAGAGCCTTCGTACCGCCGCCGCTGCCGCCGGAACCACCGATTGAACTTTCCCATTTACTTTCGCGCTTGAGTTCCGCGGAGCGGGCGCTTGGGCGGCTTGACGGCGTTTCGCTGCTCCTGCCCAACAAGGAACTTTTTCTCTATATGTACGTACGCAAGGAGGCGGTACTGTCCTCACAGATCGAGGGAACGCAATCCACTCTGTCGGATCTCTTGCGTGTTGATTTTCACTGAGAACTGA
>NZ_DEPM01000268.1:0-10163 GCF_002358775.1 Martelella sp. UBA3392 | reverse complement strand
GCATGTCTATTCGCAGACGGATGATGACGGCGCGCTCGTCACCGCCCGTTTCGAGGTCGGCACAAACGCCGATACCGCGATATTGCGGGTGCATGAGAAAATCCGCGCCAATATGGACCGCATCCCGGTCGGCGTTCCCGAGCCGCTGATCGTCGGCCGCGGCATTGACGACGTGGCCGCGGTCGTCGTCACCCTGAGACCGACTCCGGAGGCCGCGGGGCGCTGGACGGAAAACGATCTGACCCGGCTTGCCCGCGAACTTCAGGTGGAAGTCTCCAAACTGCCGGATATCGGGCTTACCTATATTGTCGGCGAACAGCCCGAACAGTTCCGCGTTGAGCCGGATCCCGAGCGCCTGTCGCTGTTCGGCATCACGCTGCAGCAACTCGCCGCCAAGGTCCAGGGCGCCAACCGCTCCTTCCGGGTCGGCACGATCCGCGAGGACGGCGGCCAGCTTCCTGTCATCGCCGGACAGACGTTGCAGACTTTGCCGGAGATCGGCAACCTGTTGCTGACGGCGCGCGATGGCCGTCCGGTCTATGTGCGCGATGTTGCAGACGTGGTGCTCGCGACATCGCCGGCCGAACACCGCGTCACCGATATCCGCCGCACGGATGACGGGCTGGATCGCGCCGCCGCCGTCTCATTGGCGATCGCCAAGCGTCCCGGCACCAATGCGGTCGTGATTGCCGAGGAGATCGTGCACAGGCTGGAGCAGGTGCGCGGCCAGATCTTCCCCGCCGATGTCGAAATGACGGTCACGCGCAATTACGGCGAGACCGCCAATGAGAAGGCCAACGAACTGCTGTTCCACCTCGCGCTCGCGACCGTTTCGATCGTCGTGCTGGTGGGCATCGCCATCGGCTGGCGCGAGGCGCTGGTGGTTGCCGTCGTCATTCCGACAACCATTCTTCTGACCTTCTTCGCCTCGTGGATCATGGGCTACACGATCAACCGCGTCTCGCTGTTTGCGCTGATCTTTTCCATCGGCATCCTGGTCGATGACGCCATCGTGGTGATCGAAAACATTGCCCGCCACTGGGCGATGAAGGATGACCGCTCGCGCGTCCAGTCGGCGATCGATGCCGTCGCCGAGGTCGGTAATCCCACCATCGTCGCCACGCTGACGGTGATCGCGGCCCTGCTGCCGATGATGTTCGTCTCGGGCATGATGGGCCCCTATATGAGCCCGATCCCGGCCAATGCCTCGGCGGCCATGCTGTTCTCGTTCTTCGTCGCCGTCATTCTGACGCCGTGGCTGATGATCAAGCTCGGCGGCAAGGCGGTAGCTCATGGCGACGGCGCTGCCCATGGCGCTGCCGGCGGCGGTCGTCTCGGCCGGTTCTATGTCGCGGTCGCGCGGCCGGTTCTGAAAAGCCGGGCGCGGGCGTGGACCTTCATCATCCTGGTGGCGCTGGCGACCTTTGCCTCGCTTGCGCTGTTCTACACCAAGGATGTCACCGTCAAGCTGCTGCCGTTCGACAACAAGTCCGACCTCCAGGTCGTGGTCGACCTGCCGAAAGGCGCCTCCGTCGAGGATACCGACCGGGCGCTGCAATCGGTTGTCGACAGGCTTGCGGAGATGCCCGAAATCGTCTCCTTCCAGACCTATGCCGGCACCGCCGCGCCGTTCGATTTCAACGGGTTGGTGCGTCACTATTATCTGAGGGCCAATCCCGAGCAGGGGCAGGTCGCCGTCAACCTTCTGCCCAAGGGCGATCGCGACCGGGCGAGCCACGCCATCGCGCTCGACATGCGCGAACGGCTCGATGGCCTCGACCTGCCGCAGGGCACGGTAGTGAAGGTGGTGGAGCCGCCGCCCGGCCCGCCGGTCATGGGTACGCTGCTTGCCGAGATCTACGGCCCGGATCCCGAGACACGGCGCGCAGTCGCCGACAAGGTGCGCGAGGCTTTCGCGAGCGTACCGTTCATCGTCGATCTTGACGACAGCTATCACAACCGGCCGGAACGGATGCGGGTTGCCATCGATCAGGACAATCTCGAATATTACCGGGTCGAACAATCGGACGTTTATGACACGCTCAGCTATCTTTATGGCGGGGCGACGGTCGGCTATTCCCATCGCGGCGACGGGCGTCAGCCGATCCCGATCCGGCTTGCGCTGCCGAAGGAGCACGACACGATTGATGAACGCGCGCTCTCGACCCCGGTGCCGGCCAACGCGCTGCCGGGCGGGCGCGGCGTGGTCGAACTCGGCGATGTCGTCAGCGTCACGCAGGAGCCGGCATCCTATCCGGTGTTCCGGCACAATGGCCGCGCCGCCGAAATGGTGATGGCCGAGCTTGCCGGCGCATATGAAGCGCCGATCTACGGCATGCTTGCGGTACAGGATGCGATTGATGCCATGGACTGGGGCGACCTGCCGAAGCCGGACATCGTCCTCCACGGCCAGCCCGACGACGAGACCCATCCGACCCTGCTGTGGGACGGCGAATGGGAGGTGACCTGGGTGACCTTCCGCGACATGGGGGCCGCCTTCATGGTGGCGATCATCGGGATCTATATCCTGGTCGTTGCCCAGTTCGGCTCGTTCAAGCTGCCGCTGGTGATCCTGACGCCGATCCCGCTGACCTTCATTGGCATTCTCGGCGGTCACTGGCTGTTCGGCGCACCGTTCACCGCGACCTCGATGATCGGCTTCATCGCGCTTGCGGGCATCATCGTGCGCAACTCGATCCTGCTGGTCGATTTCATCCGCCATGCGCGCACGCCCGGCCGGCCGCTGATCGACGTGCTGCTCGAAGCCGGCGCGATCCGCTTCAAGCCGATCCTGCTCACCGCGCTCGCCGCGATGATCGGCGCCGCCGTGATCCTGACCGACCCGATCTTCCAGGGGCTGGCGATCTCGCTGCTGTTCGGCCTTGCCTCGTCCACGGCGCTGACCGTGCTGATCATTCCCGCGATCTACGTCGTGCTCAGGGGAGACGGGCGAGAGAGTGTGGCAGCGAGCCCTGAAGGCTCGGCATCGGCATAGGCGTTGTTCCGGGCCGGCGGGCGTTACATCGCCGGCCCGGAGCTTTCCCCGAAGATATCGATGAGCTTCGCCCGCATCGTGTCCATCCCCGTTTCCGGCGCGTCCGGGGCGGGGATCATGCCGGCGGTGAAGCCGTCCGCCTCGAAGCGTTCGATGAGGGCGGCATTCCGGCTGATGACATGCACCGGAACCGCCCGCGAGGCATCGGGCCCGGTGACGACCGGGGCGGGCTGATGGTCGCCGAGAACGATGAAGACGGCGTCATCGCCGAAGCGGGCGATGTAATCGCCGACCGTCTGCAGCGAGTAGTCGATGGTTCGGATATAGTGTTCGCGGATATCGTCGCGGTTGGACCACACCTCTTGCGGTGATTTTCCGCTTTCCGCCTGACTGTCGAACACCGTGCCATCGCCGACATCGTTCCAGTCGATCAGGCTCGGAACCGGGGTCCATGGCGCATGGCTTGAGATCAGCGCGATTTCCGCCATCAGCGGCGTGCCGTCTGCATGGGCGGGCTGGCGCACCAAGCGATCAAACGCCGATAGCGTGTATTGATCGGGCATGGTGATCCAGTTGAAGGGCTTGCCGCGATAGCCGAGATCGCCCGACGCGAAAACCTCGTCATAGCCGTAATAGGCGGCCTCCGGCCAGTCCATGGTGATCGCCGGCATGACCGCCGCCGTGCGCCACCCGGCCTGGCGGAACAGGCGGTTCAGGCTCTGCCGGTCGCTGATCATCAGCCGGTCGTAGCGGGCCTGGCTGTCGGTCCACAGGCCGGAGAGAAACGTGCCATGGGCAAGCCAGCTCAGCCCGCCCATGGTGGGGGACACGAGCCAGCCGGAGGCTGCGGCAAAGCCCGCTTCGGTGAGTTCGGCTTCGACATTGCCGAGCCTCGGCACCGTCACCGGACTGTAGAGCGGGTCCTCCACGGCGCTGCGCCCGTAGGATTCGATGAAGACGAGAATGACGTCGCGGCCCCTGATCGCGGTAAACAGGTCGCTGCTGGACGCGACCTCATCCGCGGCGGCCAGGTCGCGCTCGAACTGCTGCATATCCGCGACCGATTTCTGCACCAGCGCCAGCCGGTTGCCGAGATAGGCGACGGCCTTCATTTCCGCTCGCACCGGGGTCTCGACGAAACTCAGCGCCACGCCGATCACGAGCAGAACGAGCGCCGCGATCACCGGTCCGCGCTTTTGCGCCTTGCTCAGCCTTGTCAGCCGCCGCTCCGCCCCGAAGTAAAGCGCGAGAAGGCCGATAAAGCCCGCAAGGATCGCCCCGAGCACAAGGCCCGCCTTCCATGCGCCAAGCGTTCCGGAGAAGACATTCCAGCCGTCGGCCAGCATCTTCATGTCGAGATAGGGGTTGAAGCGCCGCTGGAAGGCGGATTGCACGCCGATATCGGCGATCTTCAGGAACAGCAGCGTGAAGACGGCAAGGGCGAACACAGCGGCCGCCATGGTCGCGACCCGGCGCGGCAGCATCAGCAGCGCCAGCGCCATGATGGGAACTTCCAGCTGAAACCGCAGGAAAGCGGCGCCGTAGAACGCGCCCGGATGATCCGGAAGGATCAGCGCGGCGAAACTCAGGACGACGAAAAATACGAACGCGATCCAGCCCGTCCGGGATGAGACGGTTGGCCCCTTGTCAGGCCTGTCGCTTGTTGTCATCAAACCATCACCGCGCGCCATACGTTACATTGAGAGGCGGCGCGCGCAATTTCGGGCCGCATGTTGCGAAGGACCAGAGCTTGAACAAACTTGCCGCCGTTTCGGTTATCGCCTGTCTGGCGCTGCTTGTCGGGCTCATCGCTCTGACCGGACCGGAACGTCTGGTCGCGGCCTTCAGCGATGTGCCGCCCGCCCTCGTTGTTCTGGCGCTTGCGCTGGTGCAGGTGCAGATTATTGCGTCGGCCTTCCGCTGGCGTTTCACGGCCAAAAGGCTCGGGCAGGAGATCGGTCTCGATCTCGCCATTCGCGAATATTACATCAGCAGCGCGCTCAATCTGGTGCTGCCGGGCGGCATGGCGGGTGATGCCGTGCGCGCCTACCGCAGCCGGATGGAAGGCGTCGGTGGCTGGAAACGGCCGGCGGCGGCGGTGTTTCTGGAAAGATTGTCCGGCCAGATCGCCTTCTTCGCGCTGAGCTTTCTCGGTCTTCTCGCCTGGCCCCTGTTCCTGAGCGAACGCCTGCCGGATCAGGCTGATGCGCTGATATGGGGCATAAGCGCGGTGTTCATCGTCGGCGTTCTGATTGCCGCCGTGTTCTGGGCGGAATGGCTGCCGCAGCGCTTCCGCGCCGCTGGCGCAGACATTGCCGCCGTATTCTGGAAAGACCGCGCGTGGCTGGTACAGGGCGGCCTCAGCGTGTTGATCGTCGGCGGCTATATCGCGGTGTTCCTGATCGCGTCGCGCGCGGTCGGCGCGCCCTTGCCGGCGATTGCGGCCTTCACAGCCATACCACTTTGCCTGATGACCATGCTGATTCCCGCTGGCATCGGCGGCTGGGGCACGCGAGAGGCGGCCGCCGCCGCGCTCTGGCCGCTCTTCGGCTTCACCAGCGCCGAGGGCGTGGCAGCAAGCCTGCTTTATGGGGTGATATCGCTGGCGGGCGCTGCCGTGCCCGGCGGCATCTCGGTTGCCGTTTCGCTTTACAGGGGCAGGATCGCCAAATCCTGAGACCGGCGACCTCATGACCGGCTCTTGCGCAGCAGATAGAGGGTGTCGGCCGCGAATGAATAGGCCAGCAGCGCCAGCGCAATCAGCGCGGCGACGGTCGAGACCGGCGGGACGATCGTTGGCACGAGGATGACGCACAACGTTGCCACCTGTACCACGCAGATCAGCTTCCGGCGAAATGACTGGGGCAGGGGCTCGCCCAGCGCCGGCACGAAATAGTGCGCGCCGACGAAGAGATAGCGCATCAGCCCGATCAAAAGCACCCACCACCCGGCCTTGCCCAGCATCAGGGCCGCCTCCGACAGGACCAGAATGAGAAGCGCATCGACCTCCATGTCGAAGCGCGCTCCCAGGGCGGATTCCTGGCCGAACCGCCGAGCGAGATAACCATCGAAGCCATCGAGGACGAAGGCGGTGACCACGAGCGCGATCAGGATCCAGACCGCCGAATGCGC
Source organism: Martelella sp. UBA3392 (assembly GCF_002358775.1). Classification (NCBI taxonomy): domain Bacteria; kingdom Pseudomonadati; phylum Pseudomonadota; class Alphaproteobacteria; order Hyphomicrobiales; family Aurantimonadaceae; genus Martelella; species Martelella sp. UBA3392. Next base: position 4,036 of record NZ_DEPM01000268.1, on the reverse strand, counting down.
GTCCATGTCTGCGGCGAAAAACACGAAGGCTGTCACCAGGCTGACGATCGCCGTCCGGATTGCGGTGATCGCATTGGCCGCGCCGAAAGAACTATGCGGATGATAGGGCAGGGCGCTGAGAACGACCGTGAAGATCGCAAACAGCAGCAACGCCGCGAACATCACCGCCCAGCGTCCGAGCATCAGGTGCGGGCCCAGCATCTGATAGAAAACCAGCGCGGCGACGAACACGACGCCCAGCACCAGAAGCGCGCTGGCTTTGAGGTGCGGCGGCGGTGCGGGGCTCGGCTTGTCGGTCATGCGGCTCTCGGCGTTATTTCGTTGTCGCGAGCATTTCGGGGTCGAATATGTGATCGGCCTTCGACGCCTTGGTGCGCAGGTAATTCAGGTTCTCCGCGGTGATCTTGCCATGAGTCGGCATCCGCCCCACCACCTTTATGCCCGCGGCATTGATCGCCGCGATCTTGGTCGGGTTGTTGGTGTGCAGAACGACGCTTGATATGCCGAGCAGCCGCAGGATCGCGATCGCCGCCTCGTAGCGGCGATGGTCGGGCTCGAGACCGAGCTCGGCGTCGGCATCGATCGTGTCGAGACCCTGGTGCTGATAGCCATAGGCCCTCATCTTGGAGCCGATGCCGGTGCCGCGGCCTTCCTGATCGAGATAGATCAGCACGCCGCCGCCTGCCGCCCTCAGATTGGCGAGGCCGTTGCGCAACTGGTCGCCGCAATCGCATTTCAGCGAGCCGCACAGGTCGCCGGTGAGGCAGGAGGAGTGAATGCGCACGGACACCGGACGGCTGAAATCCGGATCTCCGACGATGATTGCGATCTGATCCTTCTGCGCAAGCCCGCCGCGAAACACCGCAAACTGCGCATCGCCGAGATCCTTCAGCGGAACCCGGGTGCGCACGACCTCGGTGAATTCCTGGCGGGCATATCTGGTATCTGAAAGGTGGGCGCAGTCGAGCCTGTAGCAGGCCTCGAAACGATCCTCGATGTCCTTGATTTCCGTGCAGACCATGGCCGGCAGCAGCAGCGCCATGCGGGCCAGCTCCGCGGCGGCCGATAGGGCCGGATCGGCCTCGCGCCATTCACCCGGAGCCTTGGCATCCAGCGCATAGGAAAGCCTGGCTGCGGCATCGAACGACATTGTGCTCGCCGGCACCGCGATGCCGAGGCTCGATGAAATGCCCAGGCAATGGGCCCGCTGCGCGGTCACGAACAGCGCGTGTCGATCCTCACTTGCGGCCCCGAAGGCATCATAGGTCTCCGGCGCGGCGCAATCGAGCGCCAGCACGGCATGCTTTTCCTTGCCATTCTCCAGAATGACCGGGCGCCCGAAGCGCAGTTCGGCGACGGCCCGTTCGATCTCCATTGCCGGGGTGCACACTCGAAAACTGAACCTATCCATCTGTTCCTGCGTTGATCTGCTATGTTGCACGCGTATGATTCCGCCGCCTGGCGGCATCATCGTTTTGTCACAAAACCTTCAACGCTTTCTGGTCCGAAAATGTGCAGCGCGTCGAAGTCATTGGAACCTAATACGTAATTAGCGCGTAAGTGGATTGGTTCCAGTCGCACGCTGCGACTGGACTTTAACAAAAAAGTGTTCGCCGGAAGGAGCGTCGAAAATTGAAGGGAAGTTTTGGCGATGATGACCGAGCGGGCCACACGGCGCGGGCGCTCTGGTTTCCGGCGGCGCGAACCTGCGCGTTGCAAGTGGAACAACTCGGCGCGGTCAACGAGGGTTCGGTAATGCTCAGGACGCTTTTCAGCGGCATCAGCCGGGGCACGGAATCACTGGTTTTCAACGGTCTGGTTCCCGAAAGCGAGCGCGATCGCATGCGCGGACCGCACATGGCGGGCGTTTTCCCGTTCCCGGTGAAATACGGCTATGCGCTGGTGGCTCGCGTGGAGACCGGGCCCGAACATCTGGCCGGCCGCAACGTCTTTTGCCTGCACCCGCATCAAAGCGCGGCCGTCGTGGCGGAAGCCATGGTCACGCCGCTGCCGGGATCGCTGCCACCGGAACGCGCCATCCTGGCCGCCAATATGGAGACGGCGCTGAACATTGTCTGGGATGCCGGAATCATGCCCGGCGACCGGGTGGCGGTGTTCGGCGCGGGCGTTGTCGGGGCGCTGAGCGCCTTCCTCGCCACCGCGATCATCGGCACGGACGTCGTGTTGGTCGACCGCAATCCGGCGCGGCGGACGCTTGCCGACAGGCTCGGCGTGACCTTTGCCGAAAGCGGCGCGCTCGATGCTGAGTTCGATGTCCTGATCAACGCCTCCGCCTCCGGCGAAGCGCTCGCGGAAGCGCTGGATCACGCAGGCTTCGAGGCCCGGATTGTCGAGGCGAGCTGGTACGGCGACAGGAAATTGACGTTGCCGCTCGGCGGGGCTTTCCATTCGCAGCGGCTGTCTATCGTCGGTTCGCAGGTCGGCGCGCTGCCTCCCGCTCGACGCGCCCGCTGGACGTTTGCTCGTCGTCTGGCCAAGGCGATTGCCCTGCTTGAAGATGATCGCCTCGATGCGCTGATTTCCGGCGAGACCGCGTTCGAGGACATCGCGGCGGCCTATCCCGACATCATCGATGATCCGGAAACGCTCTGCCACCGTATCCGATACTAAAAAGAGAGAAGCCATGTTTGCAGTCGAAGTCCGCGATCACATCATGATCGCCCACAGCCTCCCCCGACCCGTATTCGGTCCTGCCCAGGGCATGCACGGTGCCACATTCGTGGTCGATGCCGCCTTCTTCACCGAGGATGTCGATGATGACGGCCTTGCCGTCGACATCGGTGCGGCGACCGCCACGCTTGCCGAAGTGCTGAAGCCGCTCAACTATCAGAATCTCGATGAGGTCGAGGCCTTCAACGGCAAGATTTCGACCACCGAGGTGATCGCGAAACACATCTTCGACCAGCTCGCTGCCGCCGTCGGTGACAAAAAGCTCGGGCCGGGCAGCCACCGCATTGCCAAGATCCGCGTGACCCTCCACGAATCCCATGCCGCCCGCGGCTGGTATGAGGGCGCGCTTTGACGGCCCAGCTTGTCTTTGCCTATCCCGGCGATCTTTCAACCAGAACCGGCGGCTATGGCTATGACCGGCGGATGGTTGCGGGTCTGGAGACGCTTGGCTGGGACGTGGAATTGCTGGCGCTTGGCGATGGCTTTCCGCATCCCGCTTCGGCGGTGAAGCAGAACGCCGAACGTCTCCTCTCGGCTTTGCCGGACAGGGCGCTGGTGATGATCGACGGGCTTGCCTTCGGCATTCTGGACGACTGGGCGGCCCGCGAGGCCTCCCGTTTAAGAATTGTCGCGCTGGTCCACCATCCGCTGGCGCTTGAAACCGGGCTCGACGCCGACCTGCAGGCGGTTCTGCATGAGAGCGAGCGCAAGGCGCTTTCCTTTGCTCGCCATATCGTCGTGACATCGCCCGAGACCGGGCGGGAGGTTGAAAGCCGGTTTTCGATACCGCCGGACGACATCACCGTCGCGCTTCCCGGTACGGACCCCGCGCCGGTATCCGCCTGCGATGGCGATCCGCCGCATATCGTTTCCATTGGTTCGTTGATCGCGCGCAAGGCGCATCATGTGCTGATCGACGCGCTGAAGCGGATCGAAAACCTTCCCTGGAGCGCCACCATTGCCGGTAGCCGGGATATGGACCCGCCGACCGCGCAGGCGCTCGAACGGCAGATCGCGTCGCTCGGGCTTGATGACAGGATTTTGCTCGCCGGTGACTGTGATGACACCCGCGCGCTGCTTGCCACGGCCGATATCTTCGCGCTCGCCAGCCGTTACGAGGGATATGGCATGGTGTTCGCCGAGGCGCTGTCGCAGGGCGTGCCCGTGATTGCCTGCCGCGCCGGCGCCATTCCCGACGTGGTGCCATCGGATGCCGGCATTCTGGTTGCCGTCGATGACAGCGCGGGTTTCGCCGAAGCCCTCGAAAGGATGATCACCGACAAGGCGCTTCACGCCGAAATGGCGGCGGCGGCCCGGCGCGCGGGCGAAAGGTTGCCGGGGTGGG
>NZ_DEPM01000194.1:315-22490 GCF_002358775.1 Martelella sp. UBA3392 | reverse complement strand
CCTCAATTCCGCGCGATGCAGGGCAAATTTCCCCGCAGGGCCAGGCCGAGGCTTGCGCTCGCCCGCCAATGTCCCTTTAAGTCAGGCTGTGCAACCTTCTGAACGGGGAATCGACGTGGACGACAAGACCCTCACCGACCGCCTTCTCGCCGTGATCGAAGACGATATCCTGCCCAAGACGCTCAAGGGCGTCAGCGGCGGCAACAAGGTTTTCGGCGCGGCCATCCTGCGTAAGGACGATCTCTCCCTGGTGATCGCCGGCACCAATGACGAGACCAGCAATCCGCTCTGGCACGGCGAGGTCCACACGCTGAAACAGTTCTACGAACTGCCCGAGCCGCCCGCCACGCGTGATCTTCTCTTCCTCTCGACCCATGAGCCCTGCACCATGTGCATGTCGGCGATTACCTGGGCCGGGTTCGACAATTACTTCTATTTCTTCAGCCATGAGGATTCGCGCGACAGCTTCGCCATTCCCCATGACCTGAAAATCATGAAGGAACTTTACGGCCTGGAGCCGGGCGGCTACCGCCGCAAGAACGCCTTCTTCACCGCGCGCTCGATCATCGACATGGCGGAGGCATGCCCGGAACCCGCGCGCACCGGCTTCATGGATCGGATAGACGGTATTCGCAAAACCTACGCCCTTGCCTCCGACACCTATCAGGCCCACAAGGGCGAAACCAAAATACCGCTCGGCTAACGCCCGCCCCGAAAGCAATACGGAGTCTCAAACCGTGGAAGCCTCCCGCGACATCACGCGTCTTCTGGACATCATGGCCGCCCTTCGCACGCCGGAAACCGGGTGCCCGTGGGACCTGAAACAGGATTTCGACAGCATCAAGCCCTATACGATCGAGGAAGCCTATGAGGTGGCCGACGCGATCGAGCGCAAGGATTTCGACGACCTCTGCGATGAACTCGGCGATCTGCTGCTTCAGGTCGTGTTCCACGCCCGCATGGCAGAGGAAAAGGGGCTGTTTTCCTTTGGTGATGTCGTCCACGCGATCACCGCCAAGATGATCCGCCGCCACCCGCATGTCTTCGCCGTCAATGCGGCGGATACGCCGGAGGCGGTCAAGATCCAGTGGGACGAGATCAAGCGGCAGGAAAAGGCCGAGCGCGCCGAGCGGCGGGCGAAAAGCGGGATTACCGAAGACTTTAAGGCCGGCCATCTCGGCGGTGTCCAGCGTTCCTTCCCCGCCCTGACGGAAGCGCTCAAATTGCAGGAACATGCCGCCCGCGTGGGCTTCGACTGGTCCGAGCCGGAGCCTATCCTCGCCAAGTTCGAGGAGGAAATCGGCGAATTGCGCGAAGCGCTTCAGTCCGATGACAAATCCCGCATTTCCGACGAACTCGGCGACCTGATCTTCGCCGCCGTCAACCTCGCCCGCCACACCAAAACAGACCCTGAACAGGCGCTGCGCGGCACCAACACCAAATTCCGCCGCCGCTTCAACCATATCGAGGAATCGCTCAATGCGTCGGGCGAAACCCTCGACGCCGCCACGCTGGAACGCATGGAAGCGCTCTGGCAGGACGCCAAGGCGATCGAGCGGCAGCTTGCCGAGTAGCCGGAACTTTTTTCGCCGTCCTCATCTTTTGGCCGTTGACTTAGAGCGCGCTCGAAGCCGTAGCTTTGCCAGCGTCGTGACGAAAGCAGGACTTCGATGAAGATTGGTGAACTCGCAAAACGCTCCGGCCTGACGGCGCATACCCTCCGCTATTACGAGAAGATCGGCCTTTTGCCCGATGCCGACCGCGATCGCTCAGGCCATCGCGACTACGATGCATCGGCGCTGGTCTGGATCGAATTTCTCGGTCGCCTGAAGACCACCGGCATGCCGATCCGGCAAATGCTGCGCTATGCCGAACTCAGACGGCAGGGTCCGGCTACGGAAAAGCAGCGACAGTGCCTGCTCGAACAGCATCGTGATGCGGTGCGCGAGCACGTTTACGAACTCCAGTCCTGTCTTGATGTCCTCGACGACAAAATCGCCGGCTATGCCGGAAATGATCGCAACAAGGATTGATGACGTGATGAATGAGCAGAACCAGACAATCGGCGAAACCCGCCTGGACCGCGGCAAGCGCATGCTGGCGGCCATCGACGGGCAGGCGGGACAGAATGTCATCGACGCGCTCGATGATATCGCCCCCGACTTCGCCCGTTATGTCTTTGAATTTCCCTTCGGCGATATCTATGCGCGCCCCGGGCTCGGCTTGCGCGAACGCGAGATTGCCACGGTCGCCGCCCTCACCGCGCTCGGAAACGCAGTCCCTCAGCTCAAGGTCCATATCGAAGCCGGGCTCAATGTCGGGGTGAGCCAGGAGGAGATCGTCGAAACCATCATGCAGATGTCGGTCTATGCCGGCTTTCCCGCCGCGCTCAACGGTCTATTCGCGGCAAAGGAGGTCTTCGCAGCCCGTTCCGACGCGAACGCCTGATCCGTCCCGGAATCACTCCGCCAGCATGCTCTCCAGCCGCTGGGCCTCGCCGCCGGCGAGCCGCAAGTCGAGGCTGACGGAGCCATCCTCGAGATCGCGGCGCTCGTCGACGAGCGCGTGTTCGTAAAGCCAGGGTAGCAGGTGCAATTGATCGGGCGAAAGCGTGATGGTCGTTTCCGTCAGCACGCCGGCAAGCCGGTCGGCAATCCGGTCGACAAGCGCGTCGACGCCCTCGCCGGAAATGGCGGAGACGGCCATGACGTTCTCGGTGGAGGACGCCCGCGCCATCATGGCGTCATGCTCTTCCGGGCCCAAAAGATCCACCTTGTTCCAGACCTCCAGAATGCGGGCATTCTGCTCGGCCTCGTCAATGCCGAGTTCGCCCAGGATGCGCAGCACATCGGCCGATTGCGCATCGCGGGCAGGGTCGGCCATGTCGCGGACATGAAGGATCAGATCCGCCTCCAGCACCTCCTCCAGCGTCGCGCGGAAGGCGGCGACCAGATGAGTCGGCAGGTCCGAGATGAAACCGACTGTGTCGGAGAGGATCACGGTCCGGCCATGCGGCAGCTTCATCCGGCGCAAAGTCGGGTCGAGGGTCGCAAACAGCATGTCCTCGGCCAGCACCCCTGCCCCGGTGATCCGGTTGAACAGCGTCGACTTGCCGGCATTGGTGTAGCCCACCAGCGCCACGATCGGATGCGGCACCTTCTTGCGCTTGGAGCGGTGAAGCTTTCGGGTGCGAACCACCTGTTCCAGCTCGCGTTCGAGCTTGGTAATGCGCTCGCGTAGCATCCGGCGGTCGGCCTCGATCTGGGTTTCGCCGGGGCCGCCCATGAATCCGCCGCCGCCGCGCTGGCGCTCAAGGTGGGTCCAGCTTCTGACCAGCCGGCCGCGCTGGTAGTTCAGATGCGCAAGCTCGACCTGAAGCCGGCCTTCCTTGGTGGAGGCGCGCTCGCCGAAGATTTCGAGAATCAGCCCGGTGCGGTCGATCACCTTGGCAACCCAGGCCTTTTCGAGATTGCGCTGCTGAACCGGCGACAGCGGATGGTCCACAACCACGAGGCCGATATTGTTCTCGTCCAGAACAGCGTCAAGCTCTTCGATCTTGCCGGTTCCGAGCAGGGTCGCCGGTCGCGGATCGTTGATCGTCACGATCTCCGAGGCCGCGACCTCAAGCCCGATCGCGCGGGCAAGGCCCTCGGCCTCCTGCAGACGGCTTTCGGGCGCGCGCGCGGAAAGCGCGGTGCGTTCGGCCTCGGCCCGCGACTGCTTGATCACCGGCACGATTACGAGGACGCGGGAGGAATCCCGGTTCTCGTATTCGCTCTCGGGAAATTGGGTATTATCGGAAATGGAAGCTCACCTATCAGGAAGCGTTGTCATCGCCTTCGAACATCTGCACCGGCTGGCCGGGCATGATCGTCGAAATGGCGTGCTTGTAGACAAGCTGGGAATGACCGTCACGACGCAGCAGGACACAGAAATTGTCGAACGACGTGACCACGCCCGTCAGCTTGACCCCGTTGATCAGGAAGATCGTGAGGGAAATTTTCTGCTTGCGAACCGTGTTGAGAAAAAGATCCTGCAAATTCTGAGAACGTTCCGCCATTGCGCCGCTACTTTCTTTCTCTTGCCGGCCGGAGCCGGTTCCACCTCTTCGTTGCCATCGAAACGTCCAGGCAACAGATCATGAACTTTTGGTAGCAAATCACCGGCGCTTCCGCAACGGCGAAAAACATGAGCCGGCGAGGCCGCTTTTTCTGAGGCCTTGAGAGCGGGCCGTCCCGCTCAAAAATACTGGATCGAAACCCGGAAAAGCTGCTCGACGTGACGCACCGCGGAAGCGGCGGCAAACAGGATCACCCGGTCATGCGCCTTGATCTTGAGATCGCCATGCGGGCGGATGACCTCCTCGCCCCGGTAGATCGCGCCGATGCGGATGCCGTCGGGCAGGTCGAGGTCGCGGAACGGCGTGCCGACCAGCGGCGATGTCGCCAGCGCCTCCGCCTCGATCACCTCCGCAGCACCCTTCTGCACCGCGTAGACCGAGCGGATGCGCCCCTTGCGCACATGCTGAAGCACGCGCGAGATCGTGACCGCGCGCGGATTGATATAGGCATCGATGCCGAGCGATTTGGTGACATCGTGGAACGACGGGTTGTTCAGGAGCGCCAGATTGGACTTGCAGCCGAGCTGCTTGGCGATCACCGAGGCCAGGATATTGGTTTGGTCGTTATTGGTCAGCGCGACCATCAGATGGGCGTCGGGCACATCGGCCTGCACCATGATGTTCTGGTCGAGCGCCGAGCCATGGATGACGATGCCGTGGTGCAGCGCGTCCGACACCGCCACCGCCTTGTCGCGATCCTGCTCGATCATTTTGATGCGGGTCTTGGGCTGCAGGTCCTCGATCGACTTGGCGACGAAGAAGCCGATATTGCCGCCGCCGGCAATCACGATCCGCCGCGCCTCCTGCTCCTCATGACCGAACAGCGCCAGGGTGCGCCGGATATGCTCGTGCTCGCACACCACATAGACGAGGTCGCCGGCGAGAATCTGGTCGGTCGAATGCGGAATGATCACCTCTTCATGGCGATAGATTCCGGTCACGGTCGCGTTCAGGTCCGGAAACAACTGGCTGAGCTGGACGAGCGGCGTGTTCAGCACCGGGCAGTCGTCATTGCACTCGACGGCAAGCATCGCGATCTTCTCGTCGGCGAAGCGCACGATATCGGTGGCGCCGGGGAAGGAGATCCGTCTCAGCACCATCTTGCCGACTTCGACTTCCGGCGAGATCGTGACGTCGATCGGCATGTGATCGCGCGAGAACAGGTCCGAATAATGCGAATGCAGATAGCTTTGCGAGCGGATGCGGGCAATCTTGGTCGGCACGTTGAACAGCGAATGCGCGACCTGGCAGGCGACCATGTTGATCTCGTCATGCAGCGTCACTGCGATGATCATGTCCGCCTGATCGGCGCCGGCCTTGGCCAGCATGTCTGGATGGGCGCCGTGGCCGACATAGCCGCGCACGTCCAGAAGCTCGGTGATGGCGGTGATGAGCGACGCAGACGTGTCGATAACGGAGACGTCGTTATATTCCTGGGAAAGCCGTTCGGCGATGCCGAAACCGACCTGACCAGCGCCGCAGATGATGATTTTCATAAGAACCCCTCTGGGGTTTGGTAAGTTCAGTTGGCCGCAATCTGCCCGGTTTTGGCCTAAATGCCAAGCGACTTAAGCTTGCGGTGCAGCGCGGATCGCTCCATCCCGACAAATTCGGCGGTGCGCGAAATGTTCCCGCCGAACCGGTTGATCTGCGCCATCAGATAGTCGCGTTCGAAGCGCTCGCGCGCCTCTCTCAGCGGCAGCGTCATGATATGCGCATCGCCCGAAGTCTGGATCTGCGGCAACACGTCGGAAAGGTCGGCCGGCAGCAGATCGGCGGAGATCGGCGCGGACGCGTCCTCCTCGCGCGACAGGATCAGCAACCGCTCCAGATTGTTGCGCAACTGCCTGATATTGCCCGGCCAGTCATGGGCCTGCAGGATCGCCATTGCGTCATCGCCGATCGAGCGCTGGCGGATGCCGGCCTGCTCACAGAGCTGACGCATGACGAAATCGACCAGGAAGGGAATATCCTCGCGCCGTTCGGAGAGCGAGGGAATGCGCACCGGCACCACCGCCAGCCTGTGAAACAGGTCCTGCCGGAACTGACCCTCGTCGATGCGGGCCTGAAGGTCGAGCGCGGTCGAAGACAGAATCCGGACATCGACCGACACCCGCCGGCTGCCGCCGACCCGCTCGAACTGCTGATCGACCAGCACGCGCAGGATCTTTTTCTGGGTTTCCAGCGGCATTTCGCCGATCTCGTCCAGGTAGAGCGTGCCGCGATGGGCGCGCTCCAGCGCGCCGGTCTTGCGCGTCCGTCCGCCGCCCGCTTCGACGCCGAAAAGCTCGGTCTCCATGTTTTCAGGCGTGATTGCCGCGGCGTTCAGCGCCACGAACGGGCCTTCGGCGCGCAGGCTCTTCTTGTGCATCAGCCGCGCCACGACCTCCTTGCCGGAACCGGAGGGGCCGAAGATCATCACGCGGGAGTTGGTCGGGCCGACCTTGTCCACCATCTGGCGCAGTTGCGAGACCAGCAGAGAGGAGCCGACGAGTTCTTCCGGATCGCCGCTCTTGCGCTTGAGTTCCTGCACCTCGTTCTTCAGCCGCGAATTCTCCAGCGCGCGTTCGGCGATCAGCACCAGCCGGTCGGCCTTGAATGGCTTTTCGATGAAATCGAAAGCGCCGCGCTTGATGGAGGAGACCGCCGTCTCGATATTGCCGTGGCCGGAGATCATGACCACCGGCAGGTCGGCGTAGCGCGACTTGATTTCCTCCAGCAGCGCCAGCCCGTCGAGACGGCTCCCCTGCATCCAGATATCGAGGAAGATCAGACGTGGAACCCGGTCTGCAATCGCCGCCAGCGCGCTATCGCTGTCATGGGCAACCCTGGTTTCGTGTCCCTCGTCGGACAGGATGCCCGAGACGATATCGCGGATATCAGCTTCGTCGTCGACGACAAGAATATCAGAGGCCATCTTGTTTCTCCCTGTCCGTTTCCTGGCGCTCGCCGTCGTGGATATGCGGCAGTTCAACGCGGATCATCGCCCCTCGCCCGCCGGCGAAATCGTGGGGCGCATCATGCAGTTCGAGCTTGCCGCCATGCTCCTCGATGATCTTGCGAACGATCGCGAGACCAAGCCCCGTGCCCTTTTCGCGCATGGTGATGTATGGCTCAAGGATCATGTGGCGATTTTCGAGCGGCAATCCCTTGCCGTTGTCGATGAAGTCGATGACGTAGCGATCGCGGGTTTCGTCATGCGCGGCCCGAACCAGTATCTTGCGCTCGCCGTCGAACTCATTTGTCGGAACAGCTTCAATGGCTTCAACGGCATTCTTGATCAGGTTTCCGAAGGCCTGGCCAAGCATGCGATCGTCAAACAGCCCCGTCAGCGGCTCATCGCCAAAATCGCGCATGAAGGTCACGTCGGTGCGCCCCATCTCCAGCAGGAAAATCGCGTCGGAAAGGATCGTGCGCAGGTCGCCCCGGGTCTTGGACGGCTTCGGCATCCGGGCGAAGGAGGAGAACTCGTCCACCATCCGGCCGATATCGCCGACCTGCCGGACGATTGTATCAGTACATTGGTCAAAGACCTTGCGGTCCTCCTCGTCCTCGATCTTGCGGCCGAAGCGGCGCTTGATCCGTTCCGCCGAAAGCTGGATCGGCGTCAGCGGGTTCTTGATTTCGTGGGCGATGCGCCGCGCCACATCGGCCCAGGCGGTGGAGCGCTGGGCGATGATCAGATCGGTGATATCGTCGAGCGTGATGACATAGGCATTGGAGCCGTCGCGCGAATCCTCGCGCGTCACCTGAACCGAAAGCGTGCGTTCCTTGCCGAGCCGCACGAGATTGATCTGCTGGCGGAAATTCTGCCGGCTGCGGCGCATCGCGGCGGTCATCACCAGATCGATCTCGGGCGAAATTTCCTCCAGCTTGCGGCCGAGCAATTCGTCGTCCCTTGCCGCCAGAAGCTCGCCGGCGGAAACGTTCACGATCGTGACCATGCGGTTTTCATCGACGCCGATCACCGCCGCTGTCACGCCGGAAAGCACGGCCTCGATAAACCGGCGGCGGTCATCGACCTCGTCCTTGGCGACCAGGATCTCGCGCTGCTGCTCGCGGATTTCGGCGACCATCTTGTTGAACGTGCTGGAAAGCCTGCCGACATCGCCGTCGATGGAGCGCACCGGCACGGCGACTTTCATGTCGCCGGAGGCGACCTGGTCCGCGGCCCCGATCAGCATGCGGATCGGCAGCACGATGCGGTCGGCAACCGCGATGCCGGTCCAGATCGCGGCGAGCAGAACGATCAGCGCGAAGCCGAGATAGAGCACGGCGAAGGCGACCTGGATGGAGACCCGGCCCTCCTCCATCGAACTGTATTCGGAGACGTTGTCCTCGATCATCCGCATCGCGCCCATCACGGTCGGGTCGACGGCACGGACGGTGTAGAGCAGGCTGTCGGGGATTGCCTCGAGTGCGATGATCGCGCCGACCAGATTGGTGTCGCCCGGCGGAATCAGCGTCGGCGTACCTGCGGCGGCCTTCTCCAGCGCGTCCTTCGGGATATCGGGCAGCGGCTTGTCGTCACCGAGATCGGCCTCGACGATGACGCTACCATCCGCGCGCACCAGCGAGGCGCCGAGCAGGCCGCGCCCGCGCGCCTGCCGCGCCATCAGGTCGGAAAAGCCCCGGCGGTCGAGCAGATAGAGCGACCGGTTGCGCTCCAGATCGTTGCCCATGGAGAGCGTCTGGCCCTGCAGATAGCTGGCGTTCTCCATCATATAGGCCTGCGCCACATTGAGCGAGGACTGAACGATGGACTGGGTCCTGAGCGCAAACCAGCGGTCAAGCCCGGCGTTCAGAGTCAATGTCGCGAAGATCGCCACCAGAATAGCGGGCGTGATCGCCACGATCGAAAACAGCGCCACGATGCGGATGTGAAGCTGCGCCGCCGCCCTTCCACGTCTGCGGGCCTTCAGCAGATGACTGACTTCCCGCCCGATCAGGAACACCATGGCCAGGACGAACAGGGAGTTGGTCGCGACCAGCGCGATCACCACCTTGCCGGTGGGTTTGATCGGCGTCAGGCCCAGCAGGATGAAAAGCGACAGGAAGGCGGTGATCAGCGCGCCGCTGACAACGAACATGCCGGGCGACCTGAGAATAGCCCGCGCGCCGCCGCGCCCGTATGGCGCGCCATCGTGGGTCCCCTCCTGATGGACGGAGTGCGTCTCCGCCATGCTGCCCTCTGCAGTCATCATCGCCCTTCTTGTCAGGTCAGGCGCATCATCATGCGCCGCCCATGGAGCGGGTGAACGCAGCCTTTAGAACGACTCGCGCTTTCCCCTTATGAGGAGGATATGCAACAGATTGTGGCACAATTGCAACGGAAAGCTGCAACGGCGTCTGGAAGCGTCAGGAACTGCGGGAGCTGCGATAGACCGAAACGCCCAGTTCGCGGATCTTCTTGCGCAGCGTGTTGCGGTTGAGGCCGAGCAGGTCGGCGGCGCGGATCTGGTTGCCTCGGGTCGCCGTCAGCGCCGCCAGGATCAGCGGATACTCGACCTCGTTGAGCACCCGCTCGTAGAGGCCGGAGGGCGGCAGCCCATCGCCGAACCCGGCGAAATAGCTGCGCATGTTCTCCTCCACCGCCTGGGCAATGGTCGGCATGCCGTTCCGCACCGCAGCGCCCTCGGCGGGCGCTTCGGGCTGGTCGGCCTGCAATTCCTGCTCCACGATCTCGCGGGTGATGACCTCCTGCGGATAGAGCGCCATCAGGCGGCGAACGAGATTCTCAAGTTCGCGGACATTGCCCGGCCAGCCATAGGATTTCATCGCGTCGAGCGCCTGCTGCTCGAAGCGCTTGCCGCCCAAGCCCTCGACCTCGCCCTCATTGACGAAATGGCGCACCAGATCGCCGATATCCTCCGCCCGTTCGCGCAGCGGCGGCAGACGCAGCGGCACGACGTTGAGGCGATAATAGAGGTCTTCGCGGAACAGGCCCTGATTGATCGACTGTTTCAGGTCCTTGTTGGTGGCGGCCACGATCCGGACATCGGTGCGGATCGGTGTGCGACCGCCAACGGTGGTGTATTCGCCCTGCTGGAGCACGCGCAGAAGCCTAGTCTGCGCATCCATCGGCATATCGCCGATCTCGTCCAGAAACAGCGTGCCGCCCTCGGCCTGTTCGAACCGGCCGGAAGACCGGGTCTGTGCCCCTGTGAAGGCGCCCTTCTCGTGGCCGAACAGCTCCGATTCGATCAGGTCACGCGGGATCGCCGCCATGTTGATGGCCACGAAAGGTCCATTGCGGCGCTTGCCATAGTCGTGCAGCGCGCGGGCCACCAACTCCTTGCCGGTGCCGGATTCGCCGGTGATCATCAGCGTCAAATCGGTCTGCATCAGGCGGGCGAGGACGCGGTAGATCTCCTGCATCGCGGCGGAACGACCGACCAGCGGCATGCCGTCCTGCATGTCATCGCCGAGCGGCGCCGGCTTGCGCTTCGGCTCCGACAGCGCGCGGCCGACGATCGCGATCAGTTCCGTCAGGTCGAACGGCTTCGGCAGATAGTCGTAGGCGCCTTTTTCCGAGGCGCGCACCGCCGTCATGAACGTGTTCTGCGCGCTCATCACGATAACAGGCAGTTCGGGACGCGATTTCTTGATCCGCGGCAAAAGGTCAAAGGCGTTTTCATCCGGCATCACCACGTCGGTCAGCACCAGATCGCCCTCGCCGGCGGAGACCCAGCGCCACAGCGTGGCGGCATTCGAGGTGATGCGGACGTCATAACCGGCCCGGCTCAGCGCCTGGTTCAGCACGGTGCGGATCGCCGCGTCGTCATCGGCAACAAGGATCGTAGCTGTCATGTCATGTATCCATATTCGGGCTGGCCATCTCCGGCGGCAGCGGCAATACGTCTTTCGAGACCGGCATGAGAATGCGGAAGGTGGTGCGGCCGTTCATGTTCTCGCATTCGATGATGCCGCCGTGACCGCCGATGATCTTGGCGACCAGCGCAAGGCCGAGGCCAGTGCCGTTGGGCTTGGTGGTGATGAACGGATCGAACAGATGCGGCATCAGATCGGACGGCACGCCGGGACCATTGTCCTGCACGCAGAATTCCAGCGGCAGCGAAATCTTCTCCCTCGTGCCGGCGACCGACATGCGGATGCCGGGGCGGTAGGCCGAGGTCAGGATGATCTCGCCATCCGGCTTGTCGCCCACGGCTTCCGATGCATTTTTGATCAGATTGAGAAACACCTGAACCATCTGGTCGCGATTGGCGAAGACCTGCGGCAGCGACGGGTCGTATTCCTCGGTGATCTTGATGTTGCGGGCAAAGCCGGCCTTGGCCACCGCCTTCACATGGTCGAGAACGGAGTGAATGTTGAGCGGAACGCGGTCGATCGGCCGCTCGTCGGAAAACACTTCCATCCGGTCGACCAGCGAAACGATCCGGTCCGATTCATCGCAGATCAGCCGCGTCAGCGCCCGGTCGTCGTCGCTGGCGTTGGTTTCCAGAAGCTGGGCCGCGCCGCGAATGCCGGAAAGCGGGTTCTTGATCTCATGAGCAAGCATCGAGGCAAGACCGGTCACCGAGCGGGCGGCGGCGCGATGCACCAGTTGCCGGTCGATCTTGTCGGCCATGGAGCGAACCTGGAAGACGAGAACCACGGCCCCCTCCTCGCCCACCGGCGCGACATAGATATCCACCAGCTTGTCCTGCCCGAGGCGCGGCGAGGACAGGTCGACGCGGTATTCGTTGACCGGGGCCCGGCGTTCGCGCACCTGGGCGATCAGCGCCAGAAGCGGGCTGTCGAAGGGAATGAAATCGGACAGCGTCTTGCGCGACAGGTGTGATGCACTCGCCCCGAAGAACACCTCCGCCTCCCAGTTGGTATAGGAAAGGCGGCCGTCCTGCTCGATCAGCACGACGGGGTTTTGAATGGCGTTCAAAACCTGCAGAGCGACGGCCTCCGCGCCGAGGCGCTGGCTGCCATTGCCGATAACGGAATTCATGCCGCTTTCCTTTCGGGCGATGCGTATTCGAAGATGGCGGCAAGCTGCGCTGACACGAACGCGGGATCGTCGGAGGTCATGATCGAAGACCGCGCCTCCGCGCCGACGCCGGGCGCAAGCCGCTCAAGGTACCAGCCGAGATGCTTGCGTGCATGACGGACGCCGACTTCAGGACCGTAGAAGCCGATCATGGCCTGATAATGCTCGATCGCGATCCGCGCCTTTTCGTCAAAAGCGGGTTCGCCCCGTCCCGCCAGATAACCGGCATGCCAGGGACGACCCTGACACGAGCGGCCGACCATCACGGCCGTGATGCCGGGTCGCGACAGCAGATAGGCGGCATCTTCCCGGCTCTCGATATCGCCATTGGCGATGAAGGGCACGGAGACGACCTCGGCTACGCGCTCGATCGCCTGCCAGTCGGCTTCGCCCTTGTAGAACTGCATGCGGGTGCGGCCATGCACGGTGATCGCCTGAACGCCCGCCTCTTGCGCGCGCCGCGCCAGATAGGGCGCATTGATGCTGTCATGATCCCAGCCGAGCCGCATCTTGACGGTGACCGGCACCTTTACCGCGCCGACGGTCGCCTCGATGATTTCGAGCGCCCGCTCGGGCTCGCGCATCAGCGCCGAACCGGTATAGCCGCCGACCACTTTCTTGGCCGGGCAACCCATGTTGATATCGATGATATCGGCGCCGTTCGCTTCGGCGATCCGCGCCGCCTCCGCCATGTAATGCGGATCGCGCCCGGCAAGCTGCACCATATGCGGCTTCAGCCCAGCCCCGCGCAGCCGAACCCAGCTTTCGGCGGTGTTGAACGTCAGTTCGCGGCTTGCGATCATCTCCGTCACCACGAGCCCCGCGCCGTGCCGCCAGGCAAGCGCGCGAAACGGCAGATCGGTGACGCCCGACATCGGCGCGAGAATCACGCGGTTGCGAATCTCGATCGGGCCGATCCAAAAAGAATCTGATGGTTTGCGGTGAGGCAAATGGCTATCTTTCATGCAGCACATCACTTTGCCCTATTTTTAGACAAGACGCCATTCCTTGCCAAGCACTTTCGCTGGCGCCTTATAAAATTTAGGCAAATGCTGGAAAATTGGGTCAATCCGGGTAAGTTCCGGCCAACAGGAATCAACACGCAGGTTCTAGCCGAACATGGCAGCGGGTGAAAGCTACAATCCAGGGGTGGTCGTGGTTGCCGCCGGGCGCGGCGAACGCGCCGGCGCGCCCGAGGAAGGGCCGAAACAATATCGGCTGATCGGCGGCATGCCGGTGATTGCCCACACCTTGCGCGAATTTGCCGCATGGGGACGCGCGACGGCCGGCATCGTGGTTGTCATTCATCCGGATGACGAGGCCCTGTTTGCCGATGCGCTTTCTCACCTGACGAGCCAGGTCGGCATCCGTTTCGTCCACGGCGGCGCGACGCGTCAGCAATCGGTCCTCAACGGCCTTGCGGCGCTCGCGGCGAACGCGCCCAGCCACGTGCTGATCCATGACGCGGTGCGGCCGTTCTTCGATGCTGCTCTGCTTGAGCGGGTGTCCGATGCGCTCAAAGCCGGCCACGCCGCGGCCCTTCCGGCTGTGGCCGTGGCCGATACGCTGAAGAAGGCGGATAGTAACGGCAATGTCGGCGTCACCGTATCGCGCGCGGGCCTCTATGCCGCCCAGACCCCGCAGGCCTTCAGCTTTCCGGTTATTTATGACGCCCACCGCAAGGCGGCCGCCGAGGGTCGCACCGATTTCACCGATGACGCCGGCATAGCAGAATGGGCCGGTCTTTCGGTGCGGCTGGTCGACGGTCTCGCCGACAATGTGAAACTGACCTACAAGAGAGATATCGCCATGGCCGACGAGAAGCTGTCGCGGACCCCGATCGCCGATATCCGCACCGGCAATGGCTACGACGTCCATCAACTGGTGCCCGGCGACGGCGTCACGCTCTGCGGCATCAAGATCCCGCATGACATGGCGCTTTCCGGTCATTCCGATGCAGACGTTGCCTTCCACGCGCTGACAGACGCCCTGCTCGCGACCTGCGGCGAAGGCGATATCGGCGACCACTTCCCGCCATCCGACCCGCAATGGAAGGGCGCCGCCTCGCATATCTTCCTCGCCCATGCGGCCAAGATTGTGCGCAAACATGGCGGCGTGATCCTCAACGCCGACGTTACCCTGATCGCCGAAGCGCCGAAGGTCGGACCGCATCGCCTCGCCATGCGCGAAAGCATCGCAGCCTGTCTCGGCATCGATCTCGCCCGCTGCTCGGTCAAGGCCACGACCAACGAGACCATCGGCTTTGTTGGCCGCCGCGAGGGCATCGCGGCGATTGCCACGGCCAGCGTGAACTATGGGAATATGACATGATCGATGCCGATATCGCCGAACGCGCCCGCACGCTGATCGAACATTGCAAGGCCGCCGGCCTCACCATCGCCACCGCTGAATCCTGCACCGGCGGGCTGGTGGTCGCAGCACTCACGGATATCGCCGGCTCCTCGGCCGTGGTCGATCGCGGCTACATCACCTATTCCAACGAAGCGAAGATGGAGATGCTCGGCGTCAGTGCGCGCACGCTTGAGGCACATGGCGCGGTTTCGCGCGAGACCGCGCTGCAGATGTCGGCGGGCGCGCTGCTGCGTTCGGGCGCCGATCTGGCCGTCGCGGTCACCGGCATTGCCGGCCCCTCCGGCGGCAGCGCCGAAAAGCCGGTCGGGCTCGTCCATCTTGCGGCACGCGATCGCCGGGGACACCTGCACCATATCGAAAGCCGCTATGGCGATATCGGACGCCACGGCATCCGTCTTGCCACCGTGCAGACGGCGCTCGGCATGCTGGAAGGTCTGATTCAGGCGTAGATTTCGTCCGCCCGCGCCTCGAAGGCCTCGGAGAACTTGCGGAACGCGCGCTCGAACATCGAGCCCATCATCGCGCCCAGAATCCGGTTCTTGAATTCGTAATTGATGTAGAACTGGATGGCGCAGGCGCCCTCGCCTTCCGGCTCGAACCGCCAGCGATTGTCGAGAAAGCGGAACGGCCCGTCGACATAGCTGACATCGATCTTGCGCTCGGCCTGATTGAGAAGCACCTGCGTGGTGAAGCTCTCGCGGATGCCCTTGTAGCCGACGGTCATGTCGGCGATCAGCAGCGTCTTGCCGTCCTTCTCGCGCGATGAGCGCACGGTCAGCGCCTCGCACAGCGGCAGGAATTCGGGATAGCGTTCAACGTATGCAACCAGATCAAACATGCGATCGGCGGAATGGCTGACGTGGCGGGTTGTCTTGAACTCTGGCATGATGTTTCAGCTAATGCGCCGGGAAGAAAATGGCAAGTGCAACGGATCGCCGGTGCGCAATTTCGCGTCTGCCGGTGGATTTCGCGCCCGCAACACGCTTGCCCCTTGCAAATTGCGCCGCATACCGGATAATCCGTGTCGTATCGCGTTGGGAGAAGCCACGTCACTGTGGTGCCGAAGGAGCAACCGCCCCGGAAACTCTCAGGCAAAAGGACCAGCGCGAGGTTCTGAACTCTGGAGACAAGGCCAAGGTGAAAGCCGAGGCTGGCCGAAGGGATAATAATCTCAGGCGCACGGGACAGAGGGGGCTCATTCGCTTCGGCGTTCTTCGGAACGCCAACCCTTGAGCCGGCGTTTTTCATGAAAGACGCAATCCGGAGGCAATCTCTTGGTCTCGCAAGAACCGCTGAAACAAACCCCGCTTCACGCGCTTCATCTGGAGCTTGGCGCCCGCATGGTGCCGTTCGCCGGCTACGACATGCCGGTGCAATATCCGATGGGCGTTCTCAAAGAACATCTTCATACCCGGCAAAAAGCAGGCCTTTTCGATGTTTCGCATATGGGTCAGGTCTGGCTGAAGCCGATCTCCGGCAATCTCGCCGATGCCGCACTTGCGCTGGAACGGCTCGTGCCGGTCGATATCGCCGCGCTGAAGCCCGGCCGCCAGCGCTACGCCTTCTTCACCAATGAGGACGGCGGCATTCTGGACGATCTGATGGTCGCAAACCGCGGCGACCATCTTCTGGTCATCGTCAACGCCGCCTGCAAGCATGCCGATCTCGCCCATATGAAGGCCCATCTTGCCGACCTCTGCAATGTCGAGGATTTCTTCGCGGAAAAGGCGCTGCTGGCGCTGCAGGGGCCGAAGGCGGAAGCCGTGCTGGCAACCCTCTGCGAGGCCGTGACCGAGATGAAATTCATGGATGTGCGCGCCTGCGACATGCTGGGCGTAACTTGCGTGATCTCCCGTTCCGGCTATAGCGGCGAGGACGGGTTCGAGATCTCGGTGCCCGCCGAAAAGGCCGATGAACTGGCCCGCGCGCTGCTCGCCCATGAGGATTGCGAGGCGATCGGCCTTGGCGCGCGCGATTCGCTGCGGCTTGAAGCCGGGCTCTGCCTTTACGGTAACGACATCGACGAGACCACGACGCCGGTCGAGGCCGCCCTCGTCTGGGGCATGCAGAAGGCACGGCGGCCGGGTGGCGCCCGCGAGGGCGGTTTTCCAGGATCAGACCGCATCTTTGCCCAGCTTTCGGAAGGCGTTTCCCGCAAGCGCGTCGGCCTGAAATCCGAAGGCCGCGCCCCCGTGCGTCCGCCGGCAAGGCTCTTTGCCGACGAGGCCGGCCAAACCGAGATCGGCCACGTCACCTCCGGCGGTTTCGGCCCGTCCGCCGAAAGCCCGGTCGCCATGGGCTATGTCGCGACCGAATATGCCGAAACCGGAACACAGATTTTTGCCGAGGTGCGGGGCAAATACCTGCCCCTCGCCATCGCCGACATGCCTTTCGTCACACCCACCTACAAGCGCTAATCAGCGGGAACAGCAGAAATGACCATCAAATTTACCGAAGAACATGAATGGCTGAAGATCGACGGCGATGTCGCCACCGTGGGCATTACCGCCCATGCCGCCGAACAGCTCGGCGACCTCGTTTTCGTCGAACTGCCCGAGGTGGGCGCGACCTTCGCGAAGAATGACGATGCCGCGACCGTCGAATCGGTGAAGGCCGCGTCCGATGTGTTCTGCCCGCTCGATGGCGAGATCACCGAGGTGAACCAGACGATCGTCGACAATCCCGAACTCGTCAACTCCGCGCCGATGGGCGATGGCTGGTTCTTCAAGCTGAAGCTCGCCAACACGGCCGATGCCGACGCGCTGATGGACGAGGCCGCCTACAAGGAGTTCATCGCCTGATGACGACCCCTGCGGAATTCCAGTTTACCGACTACCAGCCCTACGACTTCGCCAACCGCCGCCATATCGGCCCCTCGCCCGCCGAGATGGCCGAAATGCTGAAGGTGATCGGCTATGACAGTCTCGACGCGCTGATCGACGCCACCGTGCCGGCCGGCATCCGCCAGAAGGCGCCGCTTGCCTGGGGCCCCGCCATGACCGAGCGCGAGGCGCTCGACAAGCTGCGCGAGACCGCCAACAAGAACAAGCCGCTCGCCTCGATGATCGGCCAGGGCTATAACGCCACCATCACGCCGCCGGTCATCCAGCGCAACATTCTGGAAAACCCGGCCTGGTACACCGCCTACACACCCTATCAGCCGGAAATCTCCCAAGGCCGGCTCGAGGCGCTCCTGAACTTCCAGACGATGATGGCCGACCTCACCGGCCTCGACATCGCCAATTCTTCGCTCCTCGACGAGGCAACTGCAGCCGCCGAAGCCATGGCGATGGCGAACCGCGTGGCGAAATCCAAGGCCACCGCCTTCTTCGTCGACGAGAACTGCCACCCGCAGACCATTGCATTGATAAAAACCCGCGCCGAACCCGTCGGTTGGGATGTGATCGTCGGCGATCCCTTCAAGGACCTCGCGCCCGACGCCGTGTTCGGCGCGATCTTCCAGTATCCCGGCACCTATGGCCATGTGCATGATTTCACCGGCGTGATCGCCGATCTGCATGCCGCAAACGCCATCGCCACCATCGCCGCCGATCCGCTGGCGCTGACGCTGCTGAAATCGCCGGGCGAGATGGATGCCGATATCGCCATCGGCTCGTCGCAGCGCTTCGGCGTGCCGCTCGGCTATGGCGGCCCGCATGCCGCCTATATGGCGGTCAAGGATGCCTACAAGCGCTCCATGCCCGGCCGCCTCGTCGGCGTGTCGGTCGATAGCCGCGGCAACCGCGCCTATCGTCTGGCGCTGCAGACCCGCGAACAGCACATCCGCCGCGAAAAGGCGACGTCGAACATCTGCACCGCCCAGGTGCTGCTCGCCGTCATGGCCTCGATGTATGGCGTGTTCCACGGGCCGGACGGGCTGAAGGCGATTGCCCAGCAGGTCCATCGCAAGGGCGTGCTGCTCGCCAAGGGCCTCGAGGCGCTCGGCTTCACGGTCGAGCCGGAAACCTTCTTCGACACGGTCACGGTCGAGGTCGGCGCCTTCCAGAGCCTGATCATGAAGAACGCGGTCGAAAACGGCGTCAACCTCAGGAAGGTCGGCGACACGAAGATCGGCATTTCCGTCAACGAGCGCACACGACCGGCCCATGTCGAAGCCGTGTGGGATGCCTTCGGCGGCAAGTTCTCGATTGCCGAGTTCGAAGCCGATTACCGCCTGCCGCAAAGCCTTTTGCGAACAAGCGCTTACATGACGCATCCGATCTTCCACATGAACCGTGCGGAAAGCGAGATGACCCGCTATATCCGCCGCCTCGCCGACCGCGATCTCGCGCTCGACCGGTCGATGATCCCGCTCGGTTCGTGCACGATGAAGCTCAACGCGACGGCGGAGATGCTGCCGATCACCTGGCCGGAATTCGCCGACATTCATCCGTTCGCACCGGAAAGCCAGACGGCCGGCTATCGCGAGATGATCGCCGATCTTTCGGAAAAGCTCTGCCAGATCACCGGCTATGACGCCTTCTCGATGCAGCCGAATTCGGGCGCGCAGGGCGAATATGCCGGGCTTCTGACGATCCGCCGCTATCACCGCGCCAATGGCGAGGCCCACCGCAACATCTGCCTGATCCCGACATCGGCCCACGGCACCAATCCGGCATCGGCCCAGCTTGCCGGCATGAAGGTGGTGCCGGTGAAATCGCGCGACAATGGCGATATCGACATCGACGATTTCCGCGCCAAGGCCGAGCAGCATGCCGAAAACCTCGCCGCCTGCATGATCACCTACCCCTCGACCCATGGCGTGTTCGAGGAGACGGTGACGGAGGTCTGCGAGATCACCCACGCCCATGGCGGCCAGGTCTATCTCGACGGGGCCAATATGAACGCGATGGTGGGGCTGTCGCGGCCGGGCGATATCGGCTCGGATGTCAGCCATCTCAACCTGCACAAGACCTTCTGCATACCGCACGGCGGCGGCGGTCCCGGCATGGGGCCGATCGGCGTCAAGGCGCATCTGGCGCCGCATCTGCCCGGCAATCCGGCAACGGATGCGGACGGCGGCGCGGTCTCGGCCGCCCCGTTCGGCTCACCCTCGATCCTGCCGATCTCGTGGAGCTACTGCCTGATGATGGGCGGCGAAGGGCTGACGCAGGCAACCCGCGTGGCGATCCTCAACGCCAACTACATCGCGGCGCGGCTGAAGGGGTCCTACGACGTGCTCTACAAGTCGGACAAGGGCCGCGTGGCGCATGAATGCATCATCGATACGCGCCCGCTGAAGGATAGCGCCGACGTCTCCGTCGACGACATCGCCAAGCGCCTGATCGATTGCGGCTTCCATGCCCCGACGATGAGCTTTCCGGTGCCCGGCACGCTGATGATCGAGCCGACGGAATCGGAGACCAGGGCGGAACTCGACCGTTTCTGCGACGCCTTGATCGCAATCCGCGCCGAGATCACCGAGATCGAGGACGGCCGCGCCGACCGCGCAGACAACCCGCTCAAAAACGCCCCGCACACGGTGGAAGATCTGGTGGGCGAATGGACCCACCCCTACTCCCGCGAACAAGCCTGCTTCCCCCCCGGCGCCTTCCGCGTCGACAAATACTGGCCCCCGGTGAACCGGGTGGACAATGTCTATGGGGACCGGAATTTGGTGTGCGCCTGCCCGCCGATGAGTGCGTATGCGGAGGCTGCGGAGTAACAATTAGACCAACAAAAAAAAGCCCGCCATATACTAGAGGCGGGCTTTTCATTATACTTTAATCATTTCTATCAACTAGCTTACTTCTATTTAACGAAAATCTATCTCTGAAATCTTGGATGGCCTCATTATAGGCGTGCTCATTCTTCTCGATGAGATTCGCGATCCTTTCTTCAAGACGCTTATGAGCATCTAGGCCCCTCGCGTTTTTTTCCTGCGCTTTTGGTTGCATTGCCTTCTCCAAAAAAAGCTATAACGTGAAAATAGAATCTCTTACAAATCCTACCAAATGGATAAGAGTATGACCACTGATACATTGCTCCTATCAGAAACCGATTCTCCAGAAATTTTCATCGGAATCGTCTCACCAGTTGGTACATCGATTAATTCGACGATAGCTGCTCTGACGCAGGAATTTGAGGCGAAAAACTATGCCGTGCATCACATTAGGATATCGACCCTATTTCCAGAAATAGCAAAATCTTTAAATTATGATAAATTGGATGAAACCACTAGATATAAGCGTATTGATAGCTACATAGCCTTCGCCAATAAGTTACGCGATAAGAAAGGCAGCGGATTTCTTGCCACCTATGCGCTCTCTCAAATAATAGAAAAACGATCTCAAGGCTCAAATAGACGAAATGTCTATATTATAAATCAATTGAAAACTGAGATAGAAATTAAGAACTTGCGAGAGATATATGGCGCGTCCTTTTTCCAAATTTCAATATACTCCGCTCGCCATGTGCGTGTAGATACACTCGCTCGTGAAATGGCCCACGACAATCATCGACGGGACACCAATTTTTTCCGGGGAAAAGCAGAGTCGCTCGTCTCACGGGATGAAGATGAAATTGACGAAGATAATGGCCAACAGGTTGGCAAGATATTTCAGCTAGCCGATTTTGTAGTCAACGCCGATCGCCCGGATGACAGGAATAGTGTCGCCACCCAGGTAAAGCGATTTATCGAGCTACTGTTCGGTCACAATGGCTACTCGCCCACTCGCCGCGAATATGGAATGTTTCTTGCGCACTCTGCAGCGCTTAGAAGTTTGGATTTATCTCGCCAAGTAGGAGCAGCTATTTTTCGCCGAACGGGTGAAATCGCAGCATTAGGAGCGAACGAAGTCCCGAGAGCGGGAGGGGGCACGTATTGGGATGAAGATATTTTTGATGCGAGAGAGTATAAAATCGGCTCAGATAGTAATGACCAGAGAAAGAAAGAAATAATGGATGAGATCCTTTCTATTCTTGACGTTAATTTTGAGTCTTTAAATGAAAGCAAGAAGGAAGAAATTGACGATTCGCAATTTATGGACGCCCTTGAATACGGTAGAATTGTGCACGCTGAAATGTCAGCCATAACCGACGCAGCTAGATTAGGAATCGATGTTCATGGAGCTAAGCTGTATTGCACAACTTTCCCCTGTCATATGTGTTCGAAACTAATCGTAGCAAGTGGCATAAGCGAAGTAATATTTTTAGAGCCCTACCCTAAAAGCTTGACCGCTGATCTACATTCCGATTCTGTTCACATAGAGGGAATGTCGAGAGGTACTTACGAGCACTTTCCCAGCGTCATGTTTTCACCTTTTTTTGGCATCACGCCTCGACGATATCGCGAGTTTTTCTCTAGGACGAAACGCAAAGTGAAAGGCAAATTTCAAACATATCGGCATGGTAAAGCTACGCCGATGTTTGAAAGTAATGCAGCCTCCTACCTGAAATTAGAGAGTACTGCCATTGCATCTTTGCCTTCAACTTTAGCTAGCCCCTTCGAAGATTGACTCCATCTAGGATGGTGCATTTTATTCGTTCCTACCGACCTGCTCGCTCCCAAATGTCGAAAATGGTTCACCCGTCTCTGCTTGCCGGGGCATCTCTCCCTCAAGGGGAGAGATTATTGGCTGAAAGGCCCGAGAAAAAAGGCGTTCCCCTCACCCGGCGATATAGGACTTGATGTGCTCGGCTTCCTGTTCAACTTCCCGGATGCGGGATTTGACGACGTCG
>NZ_DEPM01000194.1:0-121 GCF_002358775.1 Martelella sp. UBA3392 | reverse complement strand
CTCTCCCTCAAGGGGAGAGATTGGAAGGTCTCCAGACGCGGCGGGTCAGAGCTAAGTTGAACGTCTGCCGGATCGGCTTTTAGGGCGGGAAATCCGTCCCCCTCAAGGCACCAAAAACTCA
>NZ_DEPM01000034.1:0-5290 GCF_002358775.1 Martelella sp. UBA3392 | reverse complement strand
ACAGCGACAGTGAGGGGGGAGACCCTCCTCACGAAAGCCCTCACGAAACTGAAAAGCTGCTTCACCCTCACTGCCCCTTTCGGGGCATCTCTCCCGCAAGCGGGAGAGAATATTGGGTGCAAGCCTCAAGACCGAGCACGACCGACTTGCCTCAAGGGGGGAGATTGGAAGGCGCGTGGCGTTGCCGTGCTGCTCGGAACGCTCCTTCTTGCCGCCGCTCCGGTTCACGCGGCCGAGGTCATCAACAGCTTCACCTCCGACGTCACCGTCGAAAAATCCGGGGTCTACGACGTCACCGAGACCATCGCCGTTCATGCCGAGGGCGACCAGATCAAACGCGGCATTTTCCGTGATTTTCCGCTGCGCTTCCAGACGGATGATGGCCGCACCGGCGATGTCACCTTCGACCTCAAATCCGTCACGCTCGACGGTGCGCCGGTGGATCACCACACCGAAAGCATCACCAACGGCATCCGCATCTATATCGGCTCCGCGGATACGGTGCTGCCGCCCGGCAACCACACCTATCAGCTCACCTACGAGACCGACCGTCAGGTCCGCTATTTCGACGACCATGACGAAATCTACTGGAACGCCACCGGCAATTTCTGGGCCTTTCCGATCGAGCAGGCGACCGCGACCATCACGCTGCCGGAGGGCGTGACGCCGACGCGGACGACCTTCTACACCGGCGCTTACGGCTCGCGCGAACAGAACGCCCGGGAGACGACCAACGGTAATGTGGTGACCTTCGAGACCACGGCCCCGCTCGCCCCCAAGGAAGGTCTTTCGGTCGTCGTCGCCGTGCCGAAGGGCGCGATCGACGCGCCGACGACGTCGGAAAGCGCGTCGTGGTTCCTGAGCGATTACCGCAATTATTTCATCGGCTTCGGC
Organism: Martelella sp. UBA3392; assembly: GCF_002358775.1. Lineage (NCBI taxonomy): Bacteria > Pseudomonadati > Pseudomonadota > Alphaproteobacteria > Hyphomicrobiales > Aurantimonadaceae > Martelella > Martelella sp. UBA3392. The sequence continues at coordinate 4,396 of NZ_DEPM01000034.1, read as the reverse complement.
GGCTTGCTGCTGGTCTTCCTCTATTACCTCCTGTCGTGGCGCAAGGTCGGACGCGATCCGCCGGCCGGCGTCGTCGTGCCGCGCTGGGAGCCGCCGGAAGGCCTGTCGCCGGCGCTTGTCGCCTATGTCCAGAACCAGGGTTTCGGCGCAAGCCGGTTCGATGCGATCGCGGCGACCGCGATCGACCTTGCCGTCAAGGGCTTCCTGATCATCGACGAGCCTAAGAAGGGCATGACGCTGAAGCGTACGTCGAAGCCCTACGATCCGGCCCTGCCTGCCGGACAGAAGGCCTTGCTGAAAGCAGTCGATGACGCCGGCGGCGTGTTCATCGTCGACAAGGCGCATGGCTCGAAAGTGTCGGCAATGGCCAGCGCCTTCACCTCGGCGATCACCGGCGAGCATCGCGGCGAGTTCTTCGTCCGCAATATCGGTTACACGGTCGGCGGCGTTGCGCTGTCGCTGGTTTCGCTGCTGGCGCTGCTGATCTTCGGCTACATTTCGAATGCCGTGATCCCGGTCCTGTTCTTCTCGGTGTTCATTTCGGTCTTCGTCGCCGTGTTCGCGGCGATGATCGCCAAGGCCTTCCGCAGGCGCGGGCGCAGCTTCTCCTCGGCGATCGGCGCGCTGGTCGGTGCGGGGGTATTCGGCTTCTTCCTGCTGCATGCGGCCGGCGGCATGGCGGTGACGCTGCTCAGCGACCGTATCGATGCGGAAGACTGGGCCGTGATCGTGGCAGTCGGCGGCATCGTGCTCACCAATCTCGTGTTCTTCTTCATCATGGGCGCGCCGACGACGGCAGGCCGCAAGAAGATGGACGAGATCGCCGGGCTGAAACAGTATCTGACACTCGCGGAAGCCAACCGCATGAACATGGCCGGCGCGCCGAAAATGTCGCCGCAGCATTTCGAGACGCTGCTGCCCTATGCCGTGGCGCTTGGCGTCGAGAAGCCGTGGTCGCGGGCCTTCGACAAGTGGCTTGTGGCCGCTGTCGCCGCCGGCACGGCCGGCTATTATTCGCCCTACTGGTATGCCGGCGATTTCCGCCACCAGAACCTCTCCGACCAGATCGGCAGCTTTTCCTCGTCCATGGCCTCCACCATGTCGTCATCGATGCCGACGCAGAACACCTCGTCCTCCGGCTTTTCGGGCGGCGGCGGGTTTTCCGGCGGCGGTGGCGGCGGTGGTGGTGGCGGTGGCTGGTAGGCCGGTCAGAGCATCGGGCGAAAAAGTGGAATCCGGTTTTTCGATAACCCGATGCGTCAAAACAAAGAGCTGGATTATCGGGCGGTTAGTCTGAACCGCCTGATAAATCTAGTCGGCCATGCGGGTGAAGAGGATGCTGGACGACCGCTCGGGATAGCCGGCATCCGGGGCGCTGTCCCATACCAGAGGCAGGCGACCGAACTCGATGCCGTTCTGGTTGACCCAGACGCTGTCCTTCAGTTCCGTGCCGATGGGGGGGAACGTGTAGGGCGCGCAGGTTCTGCCCGCGGCATCGCGCGGCACGCCGGTCTGCCAGCCGTCCAGGCCGCAGCCGGCGGAATCCACATTGGCGTTGTAGTAGGTGGTCACGTCATCGGCGAGCAGCGTGTAGAGAAACGGTCCCGTTTCCTGCGTGAAATCGATGCGATTGCCAGTCTCCCGAGCGCTGGTAACGATGCCGCGATAGTCGGCGCGCACGGTCGGGACATCGCAATTATTATGCGCATAGGTTTGTGCGCTGGCTGAAATCGTGTCGCCCTCGATCGAAATCTCGGCGATCAGTCCATGGCGGCCGTCCTTGCCGATCTGCAGGCATTCCGTGCGGAAATTGCCCTGTGGCAGCAGCGTTTCGGCAGCAGCCGGGGCGGCGTTACTCGCCAGAATGACGAGCGGCAAAAGCGACAATGTGTGCAAGTTCGGTCCTCCTGTCTGTCAGCACAGAATAACAAGGAATCCGGCTCAATGCGGGCGCAAAAACGGTTCTTTTCCGGCCATGCTTCGAAAAAGCGCATTGCCGGATGACTTTTTTCACGGAGCTTGCTAACACCGCCACACCCAAGTTCCTGACAATGATAGAAGCCCTTTCCGATGCCTGATCTCCTGCTTGAACTTCGATCCGAGGAAATCCCCGCCAGCATGCAGCGCCGGGCGGCGGGCGAGCTGAAAAAGCGCGTCACCGATGCGCTGGTCGATGCGGGTCTGACCTATGAGGGCGCGCGCGAGTATTTCACGCCGCGCCGGCTGACGCTGGACATCCACGGCCTGACCGCGCGTTCCGCCGATGTGCGCGAGGAGCGCAAGGGTCCGCGCGTCGGCGCGCCGGAAAAGGCGCTGGAAGGGTTTCTGCGCGGCGCGGGGCTTTCCGATATTTCCGAGGCGAAGGTTCAGTCGGACCCGAAGAAGGGCGATTTCTATGTCGCCGTCATCGAAAAGCCCGGCCGTGACGCGGAGGAGATCATCCGCGATGTGATGCCCGGCATCATCCGCACTTTCCCCTGGCCGAAATCGATGCGCTGGGGCGCGGCCTCGGCGGAGCCGGGAAGCCTGCGCTGGGTGCGCCCGCTGCAGTCGATCGTCTGCACCTTCGGCACGGAAATCGAGGAAACCAAGGTTATCGATTTCGAGATCGACGGCATCGTCGCCTCCAACATCACCTATGGTCACCGCTTCCATGCGCCGGAGCCGTTCACCGTCAAGCGCTTCTCCGATTACGCCGCCGGGCTGGAAAAGGCCTGCGTGGTGCTCGATGCCGAGCGCCGGAAGGACATCATCCGCGACGATGCCGCCAATCTCGCCTTCGCCAACGGGCTCGACGTGGTCGAGGACGAGGGGCTTCTGGACGAGGTCGCAGGCCTTGTCGAATATCCGCAGGTGCTGCTCGGCGAATTCGAGGAGGCCTTCCTCGAAATTCCGGACGAGATCATCCGGCTGACGATCAAGACCAATCAGAAATGTTTCGTGGTCAGGAAGCATGGCGAGGACAGCCTCACCAACAGGTTCATCCTGGTCGCCAATATCGCCGCCACCGATGGCGGCAAGGAAATCCGCCACGGCAATGGCAAGGTCGTGCGCGCGCGTCTTTCCGACGCGCTGCACTTCTGGCATATCGACCAGCGCGACCTGCCGGACCTCGCCACGCTGAAGGCATCGGCCGAGAAATTCGGCCTCGACCTGAACAAGCCGCTCGACCAGCGCATGGCCAAGCTCGATGCGCTGAACGTGACTTTTCACGCGAAGCTCGGCAGCCAGGGCGATCGCGTTGCCCGCATCCGGGCGCTTGCCGCAAAGCTGGCGCCCATCGTCGGCGCCGATCCGGCCGAAGTTGACCGCGCAGTAGTGCTGGCGAAAGCCGATCTTCGCACCGAGGCCGTTGGCGAATTCCCCGAGCTGCAGGGCGCGATGGGCCGCAAATATGCGATCCTGCAGGGCGAGAGCGAGGATGTCGCGGCGGCCATCGAGGAACACTACAAGCCTCTCGGCCCCTCCGACGTCGTGCCGCGGGGCAAGGTCTCGCTGACGGTGGCGCTCGCCGACAAGCTGGACACGCTCACCGGCTTCTGGTCGATCGATGAAAAGCCCACCGGCTCCGGTGACCCCTATGCGCTGCGCCGCGCCGCGCTGGGCGTCATCCGCATCATTCTGGAACGCGGCGTCCGTCTTCCGCTGCTGTCGGTCTTCGACGACCGTGATCTCCTCTCCTTCTTCCACGACCGTTTCAAGGTCTATCTGCGTGACATGGGCGCGCGGCACGACCTGATCGACGCGGTGCTGGGGCCTGATGCCGATGATCTCGAAGTCGTCGCCCGCCGGGTTGAGGCGCTGACGAAATTCCTCGATTCCGAAGACGGCCAGAACCTGCTGGCGGGCGAGAAGCGGGCAGGGCAGCTTCTGGCGGCGGAAGAAAAGAAGAAGACGCGGGTTGCCGACACGGTCGATCCGGCCCTGTTCGAACTCGATGCCGAAAAGGCGCTTCATGCCGCCATTCAGGATGCCGCCCGGAAGGCGAAGGCCGCTTCCGACAAGGAAGACTATTTCGCCGCCATGGAGGCGCTCTCGGTGCTGCGCGCGCCGGTGGACACCTTCTTCGAGGATGTGCTGGTCAACGCCGAGGACGAGGCCGTGCGCGCCAACCGCCTGGCGCTGCTGGCCATGATCCGCGAGGCCACCGGCACGGTGGCGGATTTCTCGAAGATTTCGGGCTGAGGGCGTCGGGGCGCTGTGGTTTCAGCGTTCTGCCTCGCCTTTCGACCATACCTCGGATACCCTGAAAGCACTTGCGGCCATCAATCTCCCCCCTTGAGGGGGAGATGTCGCGAAAGCGACAGAGAGGGGTATGGGCATGAGCTGCCTGCTCCGAATTTGCCGAAATGTTTCACCCCTCTCTGCCCCTGTCGGGGCATCTCCCCCTCAAGGG
>NZ_DEPM01000040.1:0-4879 GCF_002358775.1 Martelella sp. UBA3392 | reverse complement strand
ACCCTGGACCTACTGATTAAAAGTCAGTTGCTCTACCGGCTGAGCTACGCTCTCCCAAGCCGGATGCCCGGCTGAAAGTGGGCGGAACATAGAAAGGGTCTTATCCAAGGTCAACCCGGAATCTCGCCGCGAAAGCGATAATACGGCGGTTTTCGGCGCGCGGAAAGGTGATTGGATTTGACCGGCCATCTGGTTTAAGACCCGCGGACGCGTTCCGCGGGCATTTACGCGGTCGCGAGCATGGGTTTCGGGCATTGCCCACGCCCGCAATTGCAAGGTGTTGGAGCAGGTTTCTTGTCGATCGGCGATATTTCCCTTCTGAGCGCGCTTCTGGCCGGCGCGCTGTCCTTTCTCTCGCCCTGCGTGCTGCCGCTGGTGCCGCCCTATCTCTGCTACATGGCAGGGATCTCGGTCGACCAGTTGAAGGGCGGCGGCGAAGCGAAGCCGGCGAGCCAGTGGGCGGTGCTGCTGCCGGCCTTTTTCTTCACGCTCGGCTTCGCGACGATCTTCGTGGCGCTCGGCGCGGGCGCGTCCACCATCGGGCAGTTGCTGCGCCAGTATATGGACATTCTGAGCAAGGTCGGCGGCGTGATCATCATCCTGATGGGGCTGCATTTTCTCGGCGTGCTTCGGATACCGATTCTTGCGCGCGAGGCGCGGTTTCACGGCGGCGGCAAGCCGGCAAGCGTCACGGGCGCCTATATCATGGGGCTCGCCTTCGCCTTTGGCTGGACGCCATGCATCGGGCCGGTGCTGGGCGCGATCCTCGCCGTGGCCGCCACCAAGGCGACGGTTTCGAACGGCGCGGTGCTCCTGGCCGTCTATTCGCTGGGCCTTGCCGTTCCGTTCTGGATCGCGGCCTATTTCTCCGGCGCCTTCATGCGGTTTCTGACGCGGTTTCGAAAACATCTGGGCGCTGTCGAGAAAATCATGGGCGTGCTGCTGATTCTCACCGGCGTCGCCTTTCTTTTCGGCTTTATTGCCGATATGGCGATCTGGTTTCAGCAGACCTTTCCGGTGCTCTCGCGTATCGGTTAGCTGCCCGCCACCAAGCGACCGGAGCCATGGCCGATATTCTAGCGCTGCTTTTCCCGTTTTTCGGGCTGATCGTCATCGGCTTCGGCGCGGCGAAGATCTTTCGCCATCCCGAAGAAGGCACCGCCTGGCTCAATATCTTCATCATCTATGCCGCCCTTCCGGCGCTGTTCTTCAAGCTGGTGTCACGCACGCCGTTCGAGCAACTGACCCGACTCGATTTCGTGTCGATCGACGTTGCCGCGACCTACAGCGTCTTTCTTTTGCTGTTCGCCATCGGCTATTTCTGGAAGAAGAACGGCGTGCGGGAAACCACGATCCAGGCCTTTGCCGGCAGCTATGGCAATATCGGCTATATGGGGCCGGGGCTTGCGTTGCTGGCGCTGGGGGAGGAGGCCGCCGTTCCGGTGGCGCTGATCATCTGTTTCGAAAACGCGCTGCATTTCATTGTCGCGCCGACGGTGATGGCGACGGCCGGCGGCGGAGGAGGGCGTTCGCTGGTCCGCCATATTCTGCTGCGGGCCTTGCTTCACCCGTTTCTGGTGGCGACGGCCCTGGGGTTTGCTGTTTCCGCATCCGGCTTCGCCGTTCCGCAGGCTTTCAACCGGCTGGTGGGCTACCTAGCCCAGGCGGCAGCGCCCTGCGCGCTGTTTGCCATGGGTGTCACGCTGGCGCTGAGGCCCGTCAGGCGGGTGCCGACGGAAATCAACTATATCGTGCCGGCAAAGCTCATCCTGCACCCGCTGGTGGTCTATCTGTTCATGATGGCGCATGGCGGGTTCGACCCGCTCTGGGTCAAGGCGGCGGTGCTGATGGCCGCCCTTCCGACGGCGACCAACGTCTTCGTCATCGCCCGCCAGTACGGCATCTGGTATGAGCGCGCCTCGGCGACAATCCTGATCTCGACGATCGCTTCGGTGGCGACGCTTGGCATGTTGCTGGCGTTGATCAGCGCCAACGCCATTCCGTTTTAGGTCAACTCGGCACGAGACGGATTGTCGAGCAGCCCGCCGAAACGGAAAGAACAAACGGATCGGCAGATCTGAATCAGATTTCTGCCTTTGCCATGCCTTCGCAGCTTACGCGGGGCAGGGTATCCCGTCGCCGGGCGGCATCAACGCCTGCGATTGCGCCTGTCGAGCGCGGGGAGCGAGGCGTAGTATTCCCGTTTTTCATGATACATTTCCAGGTCGGCGCGCCGGACGGCGGATTCGAGGGTTTCGCCCATCTCGCAGATCGCCACCCCGACCGATACGCTGATGGGAGCATCGGCGTAGAACTGATTGTTGATATCCAGAAGCTTGTCGATCTGTTCCACCATGACCTTGACGTCGTTCTCGCCCGCGCCCGGCATGAGGACGGCAAATTCGTCGCCGCCGATACGGGCGGCGCAATGGGGAGCGCTGACGGCTTCGTTCAAAACCTCGCCAAGCCGGCGCAAAAGGCCGTCGCCGGCATCATGGCCAAGCGAATCATTGGCTTCCTTCAGGCCGTTGAGATCGATGATCAGCACGCCGATCGGCCGGAATTTCTTGCGTTCGAGCCGGTTGATCTCCTCGGTATAGTAGGAGCGGTTGTAGAGCTTGGTCAGCACATCGTGACGGCCGAGATATTCGAGATAGGCTTCGGCCTTCTTGCGCGCGGTGATGTCGGTCAGCGAGACCAGCACCAGCGACCAGTCGTGCTCGTGGCCGGGCAGCACGGAGAAATGCAGCAGCACGTAACGCTCGGAGCCGTCGAGGGCGTAGTTCATCACCTCATGGCTGTGAAACAGCCGGCCTTCCCACAGGTCGATGAGCTGCTCGCGGAAATGCTCCTCGACATCGTCGCGGAAGATTGCGTGCTGGTTCTGCAACAGGGTCTGCCTGTCGGCGGCGCGGAACATGTCGAGCGTGGCCTGGTTGACGTCGATCACCTTGATCTCGTTCAGGCATTGGCGCACGAAATCGGGGTGAACGTCCATGAACACCCTGAGATCGACGATATGGCGCGAACGCAGATCCTCCAGCAGGTTGCGGATGCGCGAGAAGTCCTCGACCCACAGAGAGACCGGGGAATGCTCGAACAGGCCATGCGCATAGAGCGCCTGCGCGCGTTCGCGCCGATGGGCCGCCTCGCGCAGGGAGACGTCCTCGGTGGTGAGCAGGATCCGGTCCAGCGTTTCCTCATGGCCGGGCAGAACCTGGCCGCGAAGCTGGATATCGAGCCGCTTGCCGGAGAGCGTGTAGTTGACGGTGTTGCTGGAAAAGGCATGCTGGCCCTGGAACAGCTGGACCAGCTCGTTGATATGGCTTTCCAGCATGTCGTCGCGAAACACCTGATCGATGCTGGAGACCAGTTGCTCCATGTCGCTTGCCTCAAACAGGTCAAGCGTCTTGCGGTTTACCTGCAACACCCGGATCGCTCGGGAACACGCGGCGACGCGCGAACGGTCGGCCCTGAGAAACGCCTCGATATCCGTTACGCCGGCGGAGCGCCAACGGTCGAAAAGGCATTTGACGCCACTGAAATCCTCGACCCACATGGCAATGGGCGCGAGTTCAAACATCTGTTCAAAAGAGCTGTTTTCCAACTTAATGCTCATCATTCGTGCGTCCCGTCAGCGAAAAGTCAGACGACCGATATGGAACCGGAGGTGCAATGACATGTAAGCGCAACCATCGGTTCACTCTTTTGCCCGTATCGCTGATCGCGACTCAGTGTTCTCTTTTGCCGACTTGGGACTATAAGGCTATCTGCCGCAATTTGCCGCCCGCAATTTTCGGGTTCCGCGTCGTTCCCGGCGCAATGATGCCTGGCCCGGTTCCGAACGCGGCTTGCCTCCCCGACACGCAGGGCGGGCGACAAATGCTATTCTTTTTGCTAGATGTATTGGACTTGCAGAAAAACCACAACCCTCCGCACTGTGTTGCCGGCTGGCGTTCCCCCGCGCTGGTCTGCGAGGAGGCGTCATTTCAGGCATTGAGGACATATTCGCCGGCTCTCGCCGGTTTTTCGGCTTGATTTTTATTGCTCATGGGCAAAAATTGCGTAACAAGGGCACGGGCTGGCGCGATGCCGCCGGCCGGACAATCAAAGCGGAGCAAAAGCGATGTCGGCGAAGATTTACCGCCCCGCCAGATCGGCGATGCAGCAGGGCAATGCCAAGACCCATGAATGGGTGCTCGAATTCGACCAGCAGGCGCCGCGCACGATCGATCCGCTGTTCGGCTATACCTCGTCCTCGGACACGCTGCAGCAGGTCAAGCTGCGCTTCGAGACCCAGCAGGACGCTGAGGATTACGCCCGCCGCAAGGGCATAGCCTACCGGGTCATCCCGCCGAAGGAAAAGACGGTGAAGGTGGTCTCGTACTCCGAAAACTTCAGCCCCAACCGCACCCAGCCCTGGACCCACTGATCGCGGTCCGCCGATGCGGTCGACGCGACGCAAGGGCAGGTTCAGTCTTGCCCTTTATGCCCTCATCAGGCATTGATGCGGCCCATACCCGGCCCCTTAGCTCAGCTGGATAGAGCACCGGCCTTCTAAGCCGACGGTCGCAGGTTCGAATCCTGCAGGGGTCGCCAATCTTTTCAATAGCTTAGGATTTCTGCTTTCAAGGAAATTCAGCCGGTTTACGGGCTGGTTTACAGTTTCTGTTTCTCTTGTGTTCTTTTTAGCCATTTTTCCACGCAACTGCGGTTATGCTACTTGCTGGCCAATACGTTTTTCGGCGACGATTCAGATCGGGATACTTCGGCGGCAATGCGCCGCCATATGGGGCGTTCACCCTCTCTCGACCTTGTCCTGAATGCCGTCGTTCGTTGCGCCGCGAGCGAAGGCCAGAGGTGGCTCGGGAAATCTGCA
>NZ_DEPM01000229.1:18646-18951 GCF_002358775.1 Martelella sp. UBA3392 | reverse complement strand
CATCAAAGAGGATTTTTTCTTCTTCTTTGGGGATAATATGTGCTCACAATACTCACACACAGCTACCTAGTATATAGAGTAGTATACTATAGACTGTGTGTGTGTGCAGTCAACGATGTAATAAAGCTTAAACTACCTTTGTATATCTTCTCTCTCCAGACTTCTTCTCTCTCTCTTTTAGTAGTACACTCTTCTTCGTCCCGTTTCTTTCTTTCTTTCTTTCTTTCTCGAGAGAGAGAGAGTTTTTTTGTGATCCCGATTGTAGTACTAATGCCACACACGAGAGAAGCAAGAGAGAGAGAGAG